>CALVQO010000053.1 GCA_944358145.1 uncultured Bacilli bacterium
AAAATACATAAGAATTCCTTATCGTTTTATCTTATATGACATATAATTATTTAACTTTATTACATCTAAAAAGCACAAATACTCTGTGCCATTTTGGTGTGTAATAAATATTATATTTTTGAATAAATTCGCAGATAAGATCTTCACAAATATACGTTTACACTTACCATTATACCATTTACTTAAAATCGTACACTTTGGGCCGAACTTTTTATAGCATTTAGCCCAGGTTCTACCGTGCTTTTTTCAAAACTGTCAGTTAGTCAGAAATTTCATAAACTGATGAAATAGTACCATTTCCTGATTTTATGGTAGTATCAGCAGATAAATTAATTACTGGACGTACGCCTATCGTTGCAGAATTCAAAGTGTTGATGTTCAACCCCCCATCTGTATATATATTGAACATATAAGAATCTCCCATACTACCAACATAATATGGAGATATTGTCCAATAAATATTTCCTGTATAAAGATAATAGCTGTAATTATTGGTAGTTTCTTTTCCTCCAGCATAGGCTGCTTCATCTGCGGTGATTAATCCGATTTTGGTTTGATACAAATCGTTGATATTACTACATTCAAAGCTTGGTGTTTTATTGGTACTTAATCTTTCATAGGCTTTATAATAGACATTACTACCAGTACTACTCCATGAAGAACCATTTGCCACTTCCCTGTCATTGCAAAATCCTGGTGTACTTACGATCATACTATCATATGCCTGTAAATTATTACTATACCATGTATCTAATGCTCCTTTTATTGTACTTTCTGTTCCAGTATTCGTATTACTTGGTCGTTGACTTCCCTCTGTATACCGGAATCCTACATATTCACTTCGATTCCACGAATTGTTATATGCACTTGTCTGTATTTGAGTATAATCAGTATTTCCATCATCATATCCATTAGCAAGTATCGTTTCTTTTCCAGCATTATCTACAGCAGATTTCTCTCCACTATAAATAATTCTTATACTTCCATCTTCATTAATCCGAATGATGCGCCAATACTTATCTGCAAAGACTAAATAATTATCATCGACATCTCCTCTAAAATAGTATGTCGTTCCTTTACTTGTAGTTGCTTCATATAATCCTACAGTTTGTTCCCCACAATTACCTCCATTATTGGTTCTGTTAGTACAACTAGTTTTATTAAAGTTTGGTGTTCCTGTCCCTCTTTTGGCATTAGCAAGTATGGCATCTTTTAATAATGTTGCCTTATCATAATATAGTGTACACTCTGTTCCTGTTTGACTTAGGTTCTCTACATATATCCTGTTATTTTCACTATCCCATCCTAGTGTTGCATTATTAGTACAAGTGCTTTTACTAGTATTTAATTCATATCCTTCACTTGGTATATCATTTACTTCTTTATATTCTCCTGCTTCTTCTAAGTATGTTTTGGCTATTACTATATCTGCACTTACATCATTTAATTCTACTTTGATCTCTCCATTAAATGATCCTCCAATATCACTATTTTGATTCTCTTCTAAGTTTGGATATTCTAATATTACATAATAATATACTACTTCTCCTTCACTACTACTGGTAATAAATTCATCACTTACTATTTTTTTCTTTGCCTCTCCTTTAGCTATAGTTCCACTAGAGACTACACTTCCTAAACTATCTAGATTACTTATACTACATTCTTCATAATAAGTTTTTGCTCCATCTATTATGCTATTTTTATCTGTACAACTTGCACTTACATCAATATTACTTGTTGTTTTATATACCGTATAATTTAAACTTGTATTTAAAGTATTGGTTCCTTCCCAAATTAAATGATATGGGATTAATACATTTTCTCCTGTTGCTGTTACTTTAATACTTGATACATTTTGATGTCCCGGATAAATATCTAAATCATTAAACGATAAACTACCTTCTACTTTAATCTCAGCATTATCAAGTGTAGCAGTAGAACCTGTTACACTAGAACCTTGACCACCAAATATAGTAGACGAGGTAAAATAAGCAAAAGACACACCAATAACCAATATTAATGCAGTGACAACAATAATTAGTTTCTTATTCTTCTCTTTCATTATTATGCTCCTTCCACTACACTTATACCCCGACAGTTTTTTATTTATAATATAAAAAGTATAAACATCCTTGTCTATACTTTCTTTCTCTAACTTGATAAAACGACCTTTCTTTGTTATTATTATTTTGATAATTACATAATAAAAGGTGGTCGTTTTATGTTTAAATTATATAATACTCAAAAAGAAATTGCAAGTAATTTAAAAGTGTTCTTATTAAGTGCTATCCCTGATATTAGAAAGACTCAATTAAAGATTATTCCTTTTATTGTAATTGGTATGCTTCTATCTGAATCTTGTGTCGCTTCTGATATTGCTAAACATCTTAAAGATGAATTCTCAGAAGTTCAACATGAATCCGTAGTTAGAAGAATTACTAGATTTTTTACTAATAAACTTTTTAATCCTTTTCTCTTTTATGATAAAATTATTCATCATGTTATTTCTAATTACAAGAAAAAACATAGTGATAAAAGAGTTCATATTATTTTTGATCATATGTTTTCTCATGATAATTATTCTGTTTTTATGATTACTATGCGTATCGGTAAATCTGGTATTCCTTTATGGTTTCGTTCTTTTAAAGGAAAACCTTCTGATGTTTTTCAAGAACAATTAATTATGGGTGGTATTTCTTATGTTTGTGAGTTATTTGGAAGCGATTATGATTTAATCTTTCTCGCTGATCGTTGGTTTAATTCTGTTAATTTAATGAAACATATCGCTTCTTTAAATTCTACTTTTAATTTACGTTTAAAAAGGAATATTAAAGTTTTAATTTATGATAAAAAAGAAGGCAGAAGAATATGGAAGTTTTTAGATGAAGTAAAACACTATGAATGGCATTCATCTCGTTATGATGTTCTTTTAAGTGATGATCGATTCGAAGCTCATATTGTACTAAGTAAGAAACATGGTACAAATGATCCTTGGATTATTGTTACCAATGGAGATCCAAAAAGAGCCATTAAAGATTATGGTTACCGTTTTGGAGGAATAGAAACTGTTTTTAAAGCACAAAAATCAAATGGTCTTAATTTAGAATGTACTTGCAATGCTTCAGAAAAATATTTTACTACTATGTATACTATGGCTTGTTTTGCTCATCTTTTTATGACTATTCTAGGAGCTGATTATACAAAAAACACAAGAGTATATAAAAATGTTAAAATTAAAACTCATAAAACAGATAAAGGAAAGAAAATCAGAATCATGTCTTTATTTAACACTGGTTTAACTCTATTTCATCTTGCTTATATGTCTTCAAAATACATAAGAATTCCTTATCGTTTTATCTTATATGACATATAATTATTTAACTTTATTACATCTAAAAAGCACAAATACTCTGTGCCATTTTGGTGTGTAATAAATATTATATTTTTGAATAAATTCGCAGATAAGATCTTCACAAATATACGTTTACACTTACCATTATACCATTTACTTAAAATCGTACACTTTGGGCCGAACTTTTTATAGCATTTAGCCCAGGTTCTACCGTGCTTTTTTCAAAACTGTCAGTTAGTCAGTCCACTACATATGGATCACTTATAGTTCCTGTTCCTGATAAAGTAACATTGGCATCTAGATTAATAACAGGTCGGACACCATATGAATCAGATACATAGCTACCACCTGATAGCCAACCTGCTGAATTTATATAAAACATGCCAGCAAAACCATAAAAATAACACGGAGACATCGTCAAATACCAATTTCCTGTATAGAGATAATAACTAATATTGCCACCATCCATTCCTCCAGCATACATTAATTCATCTATTGTAATTAATCCGATTTTGGTTTGATATAAATCTTTGCTATTATTACATTCAAATGTTGGTTGATGTGTTGTATAAAATCTTTCATAAGCTTTATAGTGTGTATTAGTTTGACTACTCCATTCGTAGCCACTTGCTACTTCTCGGTCATTACAAAATCCTGGAATTCCAGTAATTTTATTATCATATTGTTGTAAGTTTGTACTATACCATGTATCGAGTACTCCTTTTATTGTACTTGTTGTACCTGTATTTGTACTATTTGGGCGTTGGCTTCCTTCAGTATAAGTAAATCCTACATATTCGCTTCGATTCCACGAACTGTTATATGCACTTTCTTGAATTTGAGTATATTGCGTACTTGCATCATTGTATCCATTAGCAAGTACTGTTTCTTTTCCAGCACTATCTACTGTTGATTTTTCACCATTATAAATAACTCTTACAGACCCATCTTCATTAATCCTGATAATTCGCCAATATTTATCTGCAAATACCAAATAATTATCAGTGACATCTCCTCTAAAGTAGTATGTTGTTCCTTTACTTGTTGTTTCTTCATATAATCCTACTGTAGCTTCATCACATCCACTGCTACAACTAGTGTTGGCAAAGTTAGGTACTCCCTCTCCTAATTTAGAATTAGCTAATATTGTATCTTTTGCTTTTGGTTTATCAAAATATAAATAGCAACTTGTTCCATTTTTCGTTAGATTATTTAAATATAACTTATTGTCTTCCCATGTTGGTGTTGTATTGTTGGTACATATACTTTTACTTGCATTAAAATTATATCCACTTGATGGTAATGTATCTGCCTTGTTATAGTTTCCTTCTTCATCTTGTAACATAAATACTAGTGATGTATTATCTAATTCTTGTTTATCTGTAATTAAAACTGTTTCCTCTTCTTTACTAAAAAACATAATACTTCCTATGATTAATACTACCCCTACTAAACCAATAATTATTCTTTTCATTTTCTCACCTTTACTCCAACTATTTTAATCCATATTTATTTTTATTTCATCAAGTTCGACAAAACTTGTCAAAACTTCTATGAATAAAAAATAACATAGTTATATTTTACCTATGTTATTAATATACAATATAAATAAGAATAAATCAATTACTTTTTCACTTAATTGTTTCACTTTTCTTCACTAAATAAATCTTACCACCCTTATAAAAAGCATAAAATACATCCTTTAAATTTAACTTCTTTTTCTCCAATTCTCTTTCTAACCACACTTTAGTCTTATGAATATATTTTAAAGCTTTATCTTGAATTGTACCATCTACAATTAAAGGCATAGGATAAGCACTCTTAATTTTAAAGAAATTATATTTAAATATAGATAATTTCCCATTAGGTTCCAAGAAAGCATATTCAACATCCTCAACATTTCTAATCTCTTTTTGTCTTAAACTTAAAAGCAAATCATCCATACTATATCTTTGTTTAACCATTTCATGATAATTAATCTTACCATTAACAATAATTAAAGATGGTTTACCTCCAAATATTGTTCTAAATGTCCTAGACTTAATAGATAAATAAGCTAGTAATAATTCTAATACTACTAATAAACAAATAGGAGCTATAGTTAAAATGATAGAATCATTAATATTTTCAATACTTATAGCTACTAATTCTGCAATAAGTATAGATACAATTAAATCAATAATTCCTAATTGTCCTACTTCCCTTTTACCCATAATTCGATAAGCTAGGGTAATAAAAAAATAAAAGAATAATGTTCTAAACATCACATTAAATAATTCCATTAAAAATCACCTATTATTATTATGTTTTAAGGTTTATTTTTTTAAACAAAAAAGAAGAAATTAATCTTCCTTACATTCTAAATATTGTTTATTTTCCTTTTCTAACTCTTTTAAACTCTTTTCTGGTGTAGGTAAATCTTCTGGCATTATTCCACCTATATCAGCTATAGCTTTTCTTACCTTTTTACCAACTTCATAGTGAGTTTCCCGAGCTTTCGCCTCACCTTGAACATTATCTTTCTTTAACTTCTGTTCTGTTTGAGAAATTCTAAATAAATTAGCAATTAATTCATCACTTCCCATATTATCTAGTATATCTTCACGATACCGAAGTCCTTTTCTTTTAGCTATATCATCGGCTGTCTCACCATTATATAATCCTTTATAACCAGCATTATGAAATTGATCAAAGTTTTTAACTCCAGCTTTTTTTGCTACTTGATTTAAAGAATGATTACCCTTTTTAGTTAAACTTCTTTGATAAATTCTTTTTTCATCCTCTGTTAAAGAAAAATAATCTTTTTCACTTAATTCTTGTTTTCTTGTTTGTACTGCAAAATATGTTTGAGCAAAAGCAACCACTCTTTTTCTACTATCACCATTTTGAGTAATTAAATAACAAGCATAACGAGAAAGTTTATAATCAACCTGCTTTCTATAAGCCCCCGAACCAACTTGAACCATTTTACTGACGTCAGTAAAATGGTCTAATATATCAACTTTGCTATTTTGACATGCGATTTTAGCTTTATCAATTATTTTCTCAAAATTTTGCCATTTTGAATATTGTAAGATAGGCATAAGTTCTCTTGCATACCAAAATTCAACACCATATTCATCAATATGTTTAATATCTTCAAATAACTTATTAGTTTTATCTAAACTAATCAATAAAATCATCCCCATTTCTTATACAGAATACACAATAAAGATTTAAAAGTCAAATTGCCAATTTATATTAATTCACTAATGAAATTGATATTGATTAGTGAAATTGATATATTTCAGATACCAAATCAATACAATTAGTAAAATTTAATTTTTCTAAATTATTTATTTGTATTATTTTTTATAACATTTAATATAATTTAATAGGTGATTTCATGAATAAATTATTAAATTATTTAAAATATTTTGGTTTATTTTTTATCTTTATTATTGCTATTGCCACAATTACTGCTTTAATTAATCTAACTGGAGTAAAAAGTAGTATCATAAGTAAATTATCTGTAATATTAACAGCCATAAGTTTCTTTATTATTGCTATACTAGCTAGTAATAAAACAAAAGAAAGAGGAATAGTATTAGGTTTAAAACTAGGTTTATCTTTTATTATATTACTAATATTAATTAACTTAATCGTATTTAAAAGCCCATTTAATATTGATCGATTAATCTATTATATTATACTATTAGCAAGTAGTATCCTAGGTGGATCATTTGGTAAGAATATTAAGTTTAAACAAAGAAAAAAATAAATAGAATGAAAGACTAATCCTAAATATTTTATGCTTTTTATTGGCTCTAAAAATTCTACCTATAATTTATTTCATCATCAACATACAAGAGCAATTCATTTATTAGATAAAGGAGTTAATATTATTTACATCAAAAAATTATTAAGACATGTTTCAATAACTACAACTTAATGCAATGAAAAAGTAAAATATCTAGATGATTAAATAATAATCAAGATTTACTAACTATAACTATTATCAGTCGTAAAATCTAAAAAAGTTCAGCATTTAAGCCAAACTTTAGATTAACATCTTCATCCGTAAAATAATTCCTATCCATAATCATTCACCAATAACAGCTTAACATAAAAAAACATAAAGTCAAATAAACTTTATGTTTTTTAAGTCCTTAGATAAAGGCTTGAAGGATAAAATCCCTGATAACATTAATTCCCTGATAATGTGTAAGGATTATTTCTACTTCCATCTCCACCAGATATAGAGATATTAGATTTTAGATAGATAGATGGACGAGCGCCATTGCCGTCAGACGCGGTGCGGTTGCTCAAATAGCCGATGACATTGACAGTAAAGACGTTATACGAGGCAGACGAGCTGGGAGTAAGTGTCCATTGAAATGAACTACTATCTAATAGCCAATCGTTATTTCTACAGTCACTAAAACTTGATGAATCCCAATTATATAACTCTTTTGCTAAACATGCTTCCCTATCTGTTGCACTTCCTCCACTTGTCGCATATCCATAATCACTTGGATACATTA
>CALVQO010000054.1 GCA_944358145.1 uncultured Bacilli bacterium
AAGAAAAATTGTAAATAATAATAATTATCTTTAGTAACATGATTTTCTTCTAATTCATCATCAAATGGTAATCGATTGTCTTTTTCATCATATTTTAAAAAGTAATTAATTTCTTCTTTATAATCATTTAAATATCCATTGTTGATAATTCGAAGTAAATTAGCAACATTCGAATTAGATTGAAAAGCTTCAAAAATACAATTTTTTCTAATACTGTCATCAAGTCTTGCCAAATAAAGAAAAATATCTGATTTAATTAAAAGTTTATCATCAATATATTGGAGCACTTTTCTACCTACTTCTAACAATTCTTCAATTTTCTCTTGTGAATACAAATAATTAAATAAATCAAGAATGATTTGTGGATGATTACAAGCAATATTCTTTATATAATCATCGTAATTTGCATAAAAATTACAAACAAGAGCCTCTTTAAGGAGACGATATTCCGTTTTACCCGAAGTATTTGAAAGAAACATAATCCACTCTCGCCAAAATTCATCAATATCTTTTAAAACTTCTGAACCTAAAGAGAAAGAATCCTCAACATGAATATTCCGAAAAGCCTCATTTTGAAAATAATCATGTATTTTTTGAACACGACTGTCTTCACCAATTTGGTAAGTTGCATAAATTGCATATAAACACAAAGTATCCACATCAATTTGTATTAAATGATGACGACTTAAATCAGTTAACGACAATTCATAAAACTCTCCCGCATCATCATCATAAGCTTGATAATTAGTGGATATGATTAAATCTAATAATTGCTTAGCATAATCATAAAGACATTTATTAACTAAATGAGTAGCATATAAATAAGCACTTTCTATTAAACTACCAAGGTTATCTTCATCATAATATTTCCATACCCAATTATCACCCCAATAATCATAGCTATCATAGTCTTCATATCCACCAGCATAAAAATGAAATTCACACTCATCAATCTTATTAAATTTCAGTTCAAATTCCTCAATTTTCTTTTCGATATCTAAAACATCATAAGTATTTCCTAAATCAAGCATAGCCAACACTTCATCATATTTATCGTCAGGTATTTTCCGAATCAAATTACAAACAAATTCCTTGATCTCAAATAAATCCAAATTATTCAACTTTTCTTTTATTGTTTCATAAAATTCTTTACTATTCATTTTCTAATATCAAATCCTCATCTACAATTTCATACCCCATCTTTTCATAATTCTTCTTTCTTTTCAAAAACATATTTCTTGTTTTAGCAAAATTATCATCAACATAATCATAAACCAATATTTCTTTTTTATCAACATTTTTCCGATGTAATCTACCAACATATTGAGTTAATCTTGTATTTCCAGAAATAGGCATAGTTAAAAACAAAACATCTAGACGTGAATCATCAAAACCCTCACCAATATAAGAACCTGTTGCTACAATAATTTTATTAAGTGCTTTGCTATCTAATCTTTCGTTTAACTCTTGATATTTCTTCAGCACTTTTTTCCCTATTCCACCATGATATTTAAAAACATTATCTGTAAACTTCTGTAATTTATCAAAAATATAATTCATATGCTCTAATCTTTCAGTTAACACTAAAATATTTTTCCCATTTTTAAATTCTCCTTTAATATCTAAAATTATTTTTTCACTTCGTAAAATATCTTTAGCTATAAAATCATTAATTTCATTCAGTTCATAATTATCAATTTTAGGATTAGTAAAACTTAAATGGCTGTGTCTTACCATAACTTTAAGTGGCACATTTAAATCTCTATTGAATTTTAACACATCCACTTTATATCGAATATCTCCACATTGCATTTTTACAATTGGTGTATGTCCATTTTCTCGATCAGGTGTAGCCGAAATCCCATAAACATATTTAGCATTTCCCGTATTAATCGCTTGCTCAAAAGTATAAGCTGCTGTATGATGGCACTCATCAATAATAATCATTCCATAATTTTTAGCAATATCCAAAATATCACCATTATTCCATAAGGATTTTATACTTGCAACATCTATAATATTAGTAATATTCTTTTTCTTGCTACTTACCTCACCAACAGAAGAAACATCTAAAAACTCTGATATTCTTTCTTTCCATTGATTCAAAAGTTGAAGTTTATTAACTAATATTAAAGTATTTACTTTTCTCTCTGCAATCATTTTACACCCAATAACAGTTTTTCCAAACCCTGTAGGGGCACATAGTATACCAGTATCATATTTAATCATTTCATCAAGCACCTCTTGTTGCTCCCCTCTTAACGAACCTCTAAAATGAACGTTTATCCTTTGACCAAATGTTCTTTTATCTTCTAGATACATTTTAATATTATTAATTTTACAAATTTTTTCCAAACTTTCATAAGTACCTCTAGGCAGTTTAAGAAACTGATCATCTTCTTTACTACAATCAATAACCATCGGCACATTATAAACAGACATTCTAAGTTTTTGCTTTCTATAAAATTCCGGATTAGCAAAAGTAGCTAACCTTCTAAAATTAAATTTTACAGCCCCACTTAAATTGGCTTTATCAATATATATCATATCACTTAAAATCACTCGAATACTTTTAGGATAATCAATATTCTTATTATTTTTTATGACTAATTCTTTTTGTACATCTAAAATTTCATGCCCAATATCAATTGTTTCACCAGATAACTTTTCTATACATTCCAAAACTTCTTGCATAGTAAGCTTATGAATAGTAGATAAATATTGAATCGGATTTTGAATAAGCATAAAATTTCTATCAATTAAAAGTGTATTACCATATTTAGATGGTTCTTTTTGAAAAGGAAGAGCAATTAAATTGCCATAGCCCCCTTTAGGTAAATAGTCCTGATTAGGAAACATTCTATCAAATGAAGATATCGATAAATTAACACTTTCCATTGTTTTTGAAAGTAGTAAACTTCCTAATTTTCTAGCAATTGTAGCTTTAATTTTTTCTTGAAAAAAAATCCAAACATGAATACCTTTACCCGATCTACTTTTTTCTAAAACAACAGGCATATTATATAAATCACAGATATTAACAAAAGCCAAAACTTCATTAGCAATATTTTTATCATTTTGCTTATTATCAAAATCAAAAGCTAAAAAGTAGCATGTATTATCTTCTAATAAAGGATAAATTCCAATAGTTTTATCCCCATACATATGATTAAATACAACATCTTTAGTTATAGGTTGACTCACTTTATATTGACACGTATTACACTTCTTTTTCATCTTCAAATTACAAATATTTTCTTTCCAAGCATTTAAACACGCTGGCATATAATACGAAGAACCATTATTTTTATTTATTAATCGAAAAGCAAAAACATCATCTCTACCCCGAAAATAATCCATAACAATCTTTATTTTATCCTCTTTAGTAAAATGAACATTGTTATCAATATCTAAAGAACGTAATTGCATTTTTAAATCTAATATCTCTTTCTGCAAGATTTTTACTTCTTCTTCCTTTTTATTGATAAGGTTTAATATATAATTATAATTCATAAAAGCCCCCTGTTAAGCTAAGATTTTAAAGCAATTTATTATATTTGTCAAATTTTTAAAATAACCACTTCAAACTTAAGTTTTAAATATTTTAAAAAGCCTTTCAAAACAAATTTTTTGCAAAGTAAAATTTATAAATTTAAATTGACTAATTCTACTAAATTTCATATAATCTTAATGTATCTTTAAAAGAAAGGAATAAATATGTTAGAACTAAAAAAGATAACCAAAAAGTACTTAAGTGATACAAATAGTGTGAGTGCCCTAAAAGGAATTGATTTAAAATTTCGTGAAACTGAGTTTGTAAGTATTTTAGGTCCATCAGGGTGTGGAAAAACTACACTTTTAAATATTATTGGCGGCCTAGACCAGTATACAACAGGTGATTTAATCATCAATGGAAAATCTACAAAAAACTTCAAAGACAAAGATTGGGATACATACCGTAATCATAGTATTGGCTTTGTTTTCCAAAATTATAATTTAATCCCTCATCAAACGGTTTTAGCAAATGTTGAACTTGCTCTAACCCTAGCCGGTATTAACAAAACCGAAAGAAGAAAAAGAGCAATAGAAGCATTAAAATCAGTTGGATTAGAAGACCAAATTCATAAGAAACCAAATCAAATGAGTGGTGGTCAAATGCAAAGGGTAGCAATAGCCAGAGCCCTAGTTGGAAATCCAGACATATTACTCGCTGATGAACCAACAGGAGCATTAGACACCAAAACTAGTGTTCAAATCATGGAATTATTAAAAGAAATATCCAAGACAAAACTAGTCATTATGGTTACTCACAATCCTGAATTAGCCGAAAAATATTCAACCAGAATTATCAAACTATTAGACGGAAAAGTTATTGATGACTCCAAACCATATGATGGAAAAGAAGAAAAAAAAGAGCAAAATAAATCAGGAAAAACCAACATGTCCTTTAAAACAGCCTTATCCTTAAGTCTAAATAATTTATTAACCAAAAAAGGAAGAACAATTCTTACTGCCTTTGCAGGTTCCATTGGTATTATTGGAATTGCTCTAATCCTATCTTTATCCAGTGGAATGCAAAATTACATTAATCGTGTAGAAGAAGATACCCTATCTAGCTATCCAATAACTTTACAAGAAACTACCATGGACACAGGAGAACTTTTAAATGCCGCGATGGATAGTAATAATACTTATGAGTCCTACAATGATGATCAAATTCATTCCATGAACATTACAAATGACATGTTAAGTTTAATGAGTAGTGGAGCTAGATCAAATAATCTTGAAGCATTTAAAACTTATATAAACGAGCAAGAAACAAAATTCAATGGATATGCCAATGCAATTCAATATTCTTACAATTTAGATTTAAATATTTATAAAGAGAGGGATGACGAGTATACCCAAGTTAATCCTGATCAAATTATGAACGAACTCGGATTTGGCTCTATGAACGAAATCAGTAGTATGTTTTCAAGTAATACAAGTTCATATAGTGCTTTTAATGAGATGTTAGATAATCAAAATCTAATCGAAGAGCAATATGATGTTCTAGCAGGTCACTTACCAGAAAATTATAATGAAGTTGTTTTAGTAGTAAACAAAGATAACTATATTAGTGATTATACACTTTATTCAATTGGCTTATTAGATAGTGATGAATTAGTAGAAAACTATAATGCAATGATAAACGGAGAAGAAGTAACAGATTTAGAAGAACTATCTTATAGTTATAAAGAACTACTAGATATTAAATTCAAAGTATTATTAAATACTGACTATTATACCAAAGAAGGAAACTTATGGATAGATAATAGCAACAATGAAGAATATATCACAAACCTTTTAGAAGATGCTTTAGAACTTGAAGTAGTAGGTATCATTAGACCAAAAGAAGAAACCATTACAACAAACAATTATGGAGGAGTATGGTACACTAAAGATTTAACAGAATATGTGATTAATGAAATAAATGAAAGTGAAATAGCTAAAGCCCAATTAGCAAACAAAAACATCAATGTATTTACTAACCAAGAATTTAGTGATGAAGAATTTGATATTAATAATTTAAGTAGAGAAGAACAAGCTTATTTAGCAAGTTTATCTCAAGAAGAACTAGCAGAAGTAATAGCACATTATCAAGAAAATGCTGCAGCAACATATGAATCAAATTTAGAGAAATTAGGAATTGTTGATTTAAATAAACCAAGTACAATTAACATATATGCTAAAGATTTTGATTCTAAAGAAGCTTTAGCAGACCTAATAACAGAATATAATAATAATGCTAGTGAAGAAAACAAAATTAGTTATACAGATATTATTGAAGTAATGATGAGTGGTGTATCCAATATCATTGATATTATTAGTTATGTATTAATGGGATTTGTTAGCATATCTCTAATTGTATCTTCTATTATGATCGGTATTATTACTTATATATCTGTATTAGAAAGAACAAAAGAAATAGGAATACTAAGAAGTATAGGTGCTTCAAAAAAAGATATATCCAGAGTATTTAATGCAGAAACGCTTATTATAGGCTTATCTGCTGGATTATTAGGTATACTAATAACTATTATATTAAATATTCCAATTAATATCATTATTAACAATTTAGCTGGTGTATCATCTATAGCTAAACTTCCTATTGGTGGTGCAATTATATTAGTTGTAATAAGTATTTTATTAACTGTTATCGCTGGATTAATCCCTGCTAAAATGGCAAGCAAAAAAGATCCAGTAGAAGCACTTAGAACTGAATAAAGATCGGATTAAACCGATCTTTATTTATTTTCACCATAATCTTTTGTTGTATAAGCCTGACAAGTAATATAGGCTTCATACTCTTTAACTTCCTCATTTCTAATGATAACATATCCACTACATTCATCATCTTCCAATTTAAGCTCATCTAAATAACCAAGTTCAACCAATTCTAAAGAAGTAACAATAACATAAGAATCTTCCGGATCAAAAAACACATGATCATATGCATAGTCTTTAGCACTTTCTATTAACTTTTCCTCTAATACACTATATTTTTCATATTTATTTTTGATCACAAAACCCAAAGCAGTTAATAAACCAATAATAATAACAACAATAACTGCCCATATAGCAAAAAGTATTTTAGTCTTCTTCATCAACTTCTCCAATCCTCATAACCACTAGTAGTATAATGATCACAAGAAATATAAGCATCAATAAAATCTTCACCTTGAGTTCTACTAGCAATAACATACCCACTACAAGCATTTCCATTTTCATCCACTAAATGTACATCCAAATCATAAGTCCGAAGAATACTTCTTGTTATTGTAATACCATCACTATTCAAATTTCCTTCATAATAATCATCAAGATAAATTTGAGCATTATGTTCCAACTCATCTTCTAAATCAGTATAATAATTAGCACTCACTTCTAAATCTAATTCTTGATATAAAGAAAATATATAATAAATAGCCACGACCAAAAACAAAACAAGTATACCAGATAAAAGTAACATTTCTTTAAGTCCCCAACCATGTTTATTAAGCATACTTACGCCTCCAATAACACAATTATAACACAGGTTAAAGAAAAAAAGAACTATTCAGTTCTCTCTTGAATAAAAAATGGTCCAAATTCAATACTAGCATCAATACTAGCTCGATCATACTTATACATTTTATAACCAAGTCCTGTACAAGAATAAACAGTACCATCATCGTATTCTTTAGTTTGTTCACTAATACAAAAAATTGGAGTTTTAGACTGTCTAGCTCTAAAATAATCAATGAAAAAAATAATAATCCAAATAATTACTAAAGCTAAAATAACAATTTTAATAATATCTTCTTTTTTAACTTTCGATTTCATATATCTATCTCCTATTATTAATTATAATGGCTATAAATTGAAATTGCAATATTTTTTTGAAATTTGTTTGATCAAAATTTTTTTAAATTAGCAAAATAATATATTATGCACACTTAACTATTCCCAAACTCATTAGTAAAGAGAATCTGCACTAATAAGAAATTGATAAAGCATACAAAAAAGAACTCTTTCGAGTTCCCTTCATTAAACTAGCTCTACTTCTGCGCCAGCTTCTTCTAATTGTTTCTTTAGTGCTTCAGCTTCATCAGCAGGAATATTT
>CALVQO010000055.1 GCA_944358145.1 uncultured Bacilli bacterium
GGAAAACGATATAAAAATAATAAAATAAAGCATATTGCCGTTTTAATTGTCCATCCATGACTAATTAATATATCATGTAACATAGTTAAATCATCCATTTGAATTAAAGTACTAGTATTTAAATAACACATAAGCATAATTGGTACAACAATTTCATTCGCTGGAAAACCTAATATTAAAGCCAAAATAATAACACCATCAAGCCCCAATAACAAACCAATAGGATTTAAAAAATCAACTAAATAATTAAGAATAGATACCCCACTTATTTTTACATTAGCAATAACCCAAATCAGAACTCCAGCTGGAATAGCAACTTTAACTGCTCGACCCAAAACAAAGATAGCTCTATTCTTAACACTATAAATAATGGTATCCAATATTTTAGGCATTCGATAAGGAGGAAGCTCTAAAGTAAAACTAGAAGCCTCACCCTTTAAAATAGTTTTAGATAAAACAAAACTAACAACAAACGTTAAAATAATTCCCAAGAAAATAAATAAAGTCAAAATAAGAGCACAGTAAAAAGCACCATATGTCTCATCCAAACCAACAAAAAAAATAGTAATAATGGCAATAAGACTTGGAAACTTACCATTACAAGGCATAAATATATTAGTTAAAATAGCAATTAATCGTTCTCTTTTTGAATCAATAATTCTAGCTCCAGTAACTCCTACTGCATTACAACCTATACCCATACACATCGTAAGTGCCTGCTTACCACAAGCCTTACATTTACTAAAAGCATGATCAAGATTAAAAGCTATACGAGGAAGTACCCCTAAATCTTCCAAAAAAGTGAATATGGGAAAGAATATCAACATAGGAGGCAACATAACAGACACTACCCAATAAAGAGTTTGATAAACACCATAAACAAGCAAATGAACAATAGAAGTAGGTAAACAAAGCCATTCTAAAAAATGAATTAATAGTTCTTCTAAAGATGAAAAGAAACTAAAAAGCCAACTAGAAGGATAATTAGCACCAACAATAGTAAGATAAAAGCAAATAAATAAAATAGCTAACATAATTGGTATTCCCCATATTTTACTAGTTAATATTTGATCGATTTTTCTTTCTTTATGATCATAATCACTAATATGATAAACAACTGCATCTTTTAATATTTCTTTCGTTTTACGTGCAATTTTAAGCACAATTTCTAAATTAACATCAACATCTTTCAAATTAACTTTTTGATCTTGAATTATCCCCATCTCTTTAAACCGTTCAACATAATAAGTATTTTCTTCCATAATTTTTAAAGCTATCCATTTAGGATTATAATCGTTAGTAGAAATAGTATGACTTAACTTTTCTATAGAATCATTCAATATTCCATAATGAATATCCAAATACTCAGTATCTTTAGAACTCTTTATCGCTTGTAACAATTCTGCTAATCCAATATTTTGTCTAGCACTAGTAGGAACAACCAGTGAATTTAATTGATTAGAAAGTAAATCAAAATCAATTTCTATTCCTTTCTTCTTCGCCTCATCTACTAGATTAATACAAACAACTACATTCTTACATATTTCTTTAGTTTGTACAACAAGATTAATCCCTTTTTCTAAACTTGTCGCATCACATACAACAACTGCCACATCAAAATCACCAAACAAAATAAAATCAGTTGCAATTACTTCTTCCCGAGATTTAGAAATAAGAGAATACGTTCCAGGTAAATCATAAAAAGTATATAACGTATCTTCATATTCACATTCACCCTTACTTACTCCAACCGTTTTTCCTGACCAATTACCCGTATGTTCATGATTATGAGTTAAATGATTATAAATAGTAGATTTACCAACATTTGGAGTACCTACTAATGCCACTTTAATTTGCCTCATAATTCACCCCAATATTTCTAGCATCACTTTTTCTAAGAGCAATAATATTCCCTGAAACTTGATAAGCCTTAGGATCTTTAAAAGGACTAATTAAAACACATTTAACATAAGCACCAGGAATAAACCCTAAATCAAGTAATCTTCTTTTTATCGCAAAATCACCACTAATTTTTTCAACCATAACCAAATCATCTAATTGTATTTCATCTAAAGTCATAAACAAATTTCCCCTTTATAAAACACATTAAAACTAACAACTACTTTAATATATGAAATTGATTTAAAATTGGTTAAATGCAATAAAATGAACATTAAAAAATCATCTTGTTACAAGATGATTAGTAAACTTAAATATTATCTTTCATTAATAATTTCGATAATTTTAGCTATTCCAAAAAGAACGACACTTAAAACAATATCAAGATAAAAGGCGGTCAAGAAAATAGTCAATAAACCAGTATAAACAGCTACCACAAAAGCCCCAATTAAACCAATAATAAGATTAACAATAGCAAATCCTTTAAACAAACTAGCAATAGACTGATAGTTCTTCAAAGAATTACATTTCTTATCTAAAGTAACCAAATTATCTAATTCCTTATCACTACCACTGATGGGAACTAACTTATAATAAGTTCCATCTTCTGGATTATAAATATATCCCCCCTCTTCTTTTTCACATACTTGCTTCTCAACATATCCATGTTGACTTAAATACTCACTTCTTAAATTTTCATACTTTTCTTCCAACTCATTTAAATATTCTTCTTTCCTCTTCATAAACTTACCTCACTTAATTTCATTATATCTTTAACCTATTAGATAATCAAGTAAAACCGGAGCCAAAATAATAAGTAACATAATAGGCACAAAGAATACTACACTAATAATACTAACTTTTGTCGGTAATTGATTAATTTCTGCTTTAACATCTAACATTTGTTTTTCTCTTAAATAATCAATTTGATTATTCATCGAATCCACTATTGAACTACCAAATAAATTAGATTCCACCATATTTAAAATAGCATTATTAATCGTTTCACTTGGAATTCTTTTTTTCATATCATTGAGTGCTTCATTAAGACTTTTACCCAAACGAACCTCAGATAAAGTTTTTCTAAATTCTAAAGAAATTTCAGAATCAACATTTTCTGCAGTTAAACTTAAAGCATGTCCCAAATTTCTTCCACTTTCTAAAGAAAGTAATAGTACTTCAAAAAAGAATAAAGCTTCTTTTTCTAATTTTTTTCCTCTTTTCTTAATCGGATAATCCAAAAGTATTTTCTCACTCAAATAATAAAAAGAAATAGCTACTACTGGTGCTAAAATATAACCAATATTAGATACTAAAAGAATGATAACAAACAAAACTAAAGAAATAAATATTCTAAGATTTAAAATAGTAAGAGGTTTAAAATGATGAGTAATAGAAAGTAATTTAACTTTAGCATCCACTCTTTCAATTGTTCTTTTCGGATAAATTTTTGTAAATATACTATCTCTCATAATTTTACCTCCAATACCTTTTTAATAATCCAAATGTAAAGAAAATAAAGGATAGCAATAATAATTAAAACAATAATTCCCAATGTTGATGAAAATAAAGGAGTAAAATAACTAGGATTTAAGATAAATATAATCAGGATAAAAACAAAAGGTAAAACAGTTAAAAAGCGAAAAACAAAACGACTAGAACTAGTTAAACTATTCAGTTCATTTTTTAAATTTTTCTTATCCAAAATTGATTTTTCTAATCTTGAAAACACTTTAATAATATCCCCACCCGTTTTATTTAAAAGAGTAAGAGAAGTAGTAATATACTTAGCATCATCTAATTTAACTCTTTCATAAAAACGATTAAATACAACATCCAAACTAAGACCATAACTAATATCCAAATAAATTTTTTCAAACTCATCTTGAATAGGTCCATCTAATTCTGATTTAACAATTTCTATCGCTTGCATAATATTCTTACCACTACCAAAAGCATTATTCATAATAATAATCGCTTTCAACAAATCATCTTCAATTCTTTTTCTTTTTCGGTTAAAAGTAATATGTAAATATAAATCCGGAAGAAAAAAAGTAATCAAGAGAATAACAAGCAAAAAGATACCATCAAATTCATGATAATGAATAATTAAAGTAATCAAACCAAGGAAAAGAACAATAAAACTAAGTATAAATTTAACGGTTACATAGTCAATACCTTCTTTTTTACTCCGATCTTCAAAAGAAATATATTTCTCATATCTTTTGGCATATCTTTTTAAAACTTCTGATTTTTTAAGTAACTTAGATAAAAAACGAATAACCTTCCAACAGTAATACCCAAATTGATCAAAGAAAGAAACATCATGATCTTTAGTTGAACTAATGGCAAAAAGAGCAAGTCTCTTCTCTAAACTAAGTGTTTTAGCTAGACGAAGTAGATAAATTGCTACTACAACTGGAATAAAAAGTAAAATAATTTGTATAAATCTAACTCCGTCCATAATACACCTCTACTTTCTATTTTTCTGGATAGAAGATATCATCTAAATCATTAATACCTCTAGCCTTAATCTTCTTCATTACTTTAGGAACACCTTCATATAAAATAAATTCTCCATCCACTTCCCCATTATCAGTAAGTCCTTTTTGTTTAAAAGCAAATATTTCTTTTAATTTAATTTCATCCCCCGAAAATTTTTCTAATTCACAAATACTCGTAACTTTTCTTCTACCATCACTCGTTCGCTCAATGTTGACAATTAAATCTATTGCACTAACAATATATTCTCTTACTGCTTTAATAGGAATATCTATTCCTCCCATTAAAACCATTGTTTCTAGTCTATTTAAAGCATCCACTGGACTATTCGCATGTAGTGTAGTAAGTGACCCATCATGACCGGTATTCATCGCTTGAAGCATATCAAATGCCTCTTTACCACGAACTTCACCAACAATAATTCGATCAGGTCTCATTCTAAGAGAGTTAATAACTAAATCTCGAATCGTAACCTCTCCACTTTCTTCATAATTCATTGTTCTTGTTTCAAGGGAAATTACATGTGGTTGATTAAGTCTTAACTCTGCAGCATCTTCAATGGTAATAATACGCTCATTATCATGAATAAATCCACTCAAAATATTAAGAAGAGTTGTTTTACCAGATCCTGTACCACCACAAACAATAATATTAAGCTTTCCTCTAACTGCAGCATCTAAAAATCTAGCCATATAAGGAGTAAGACTACCAATTCGAATTAACTCATCAATATTAGTCATACTCTCTTTAAATTTACGAATAGTTACAACTGGTCCCTTAGTAGAAAGTGGTGGAATAACTGCATTAATTCTTGAACCATCAGAAAGTCTTGAATCAACCATTGGACTTGTCGCATCTATTGTCCTTCCCATTGGTTCAATAAGTCTTTGCACTGTCCTAACAATATGTTCATCATTAATAAACGAAACACTTTCATCCTTAACTAATTGCCCATCTATTTCAATATATATTTCATCCGGACTATTAATCATAATTTCGGTAATATTATCATCTTCCAATAATTCCGATATTGGTCCATAACCATTAATTTCATTATCGATTAAATTAAATAAATGACTTCTCTCTAAATTAGTTAAATCATACCCTTCAATAGTTTTATCAATTTCATCATTAATCCACTCCGTAAGACTAACATGATTAGGCATTTCATTATCAATTAAATTTTCAATTATTTCTGTTCTAAGTTTATCTAACAATTTCTTATCAGGAAAAATCTCATAATCATTTAAAACATCCTGTCTTTTTTGTTTAATCTTAACATCAAAAGCATCTCTAAGCGTCTTCATGTTTTTCACCCTCTTTAAAAATATCCGTACATATTCCCATCAAAGTAGTATAATCTTTTGCAAAAAAACTAGAAGCTTTCTTATCTAAAGTAATAATCTTTCCATTCATAATAAAAGTATCAATATTCTTAATATAAAAATCTTTAGACAATACATAATCAATATTAGCTCTAATAATATTTTTAATATCATAAATACCAAAATATCCTTTAAAAGGAAAAACACTCTCATTTAAAATAACTTTATAATTATGTAAATCAAGATCTTTAAATATAGCAATTAAACTTCTCATATTCTTTAAATCCAATGGATCATTCGTAACCATAAATAAGATATGATCAGCAAGATCTAAAGTTAAAACATTAAAATCTGTTAAATCATGAGTAGTATCAATTAAAACAACATCATAATTAAACACTGCTTTATCTAAAATAATTTCCACATATTTAGGATCAATTTTACCAGCTTGTCTAGGATCTTTAGGACTAGCTAAAACATCTATCGCATCATCATATTTAGTAATATAATTTTTAAATTCTTTATAACGATTATTATTATAATCATCTACAAAGTGATAGCAACTTTTACCATTAGGAATATTTAGTGCTACACTAATACCACCACCTGATAAATCAAAATCAATAATCAAAACTTTCTTTTGAAGCATCTCAAAAATACCAGCAAGATTAAGAGTTGTAATAGTTTTACCTACTCCACCCTTTGCTGATGCAATAACAATGCTAGTTCCCTTATTATTCATGCTTACCATCCCTTTTTATTCAAATACTACTTTTCCATCTTTCATACTTCCTGTTATATCCACACTAACTTGATAATGTTTTATTCCAATAACAGAACCAAAAATACTATCTATTTCATATTCATTTTGAATTCTAATTTTCTCATCTTCTATTTGTACTTCTAATTGGGAAACAGGAATATCATTTTTTATAAACAAATCTTCTATTTCTTCTATACTTGCTTCTGGCATAACTTCTTCAATAATTGTTTTACTAACTTCTTTTAAATGGGTACTTTTACTAACAATTAACCCCACATCAATAACCAAAGCACAAAGTCCTAATAATATAGGAATTAAAATAACGAATAAAATTAAAGTCTGACCCCGTTTATTCATTAGAAATACTCCTATTAACATCTAACTGATAAGGATTATCAAAAATAAGATTTAATCCTGGAGTAACAAGTTCAATTTCTTTAATTAAATGAAACTCAATATATTCTTCATCTTCATCAATTTCAATAGTAACATCTTGAAGATTTAAATCCTCCATAATTTCCTCTTTATTTTTACCTGAAACATAAAGTGAAACAACATCTGTAATTTCGCCTTCAAGCGTAGCACGGTGATAAAGTATTTTTCCTACATCAATTACTCCTAATACTAATACTAGAAAAATAGGTAGGATAATCACAAATTCTACTAATGCTTGACCCTTTTTATTCATCACACAAACACTCCTTATGGACTATCACTTTCTTCATCCACTGCATCTTCATCTCCACTGCAATGTCCTTCACCAGGCTTATCTCCTTTAATATATTCCTCATCAACTAAACTACAACTAGTTTTGGTAATAGCATCTTTTAAATAGCCACCAAAATAATTAACAAGTGCAATAGCAATAACACTTATTAGAGCAATGATTAGAATATATTCGACTAAAGCCTGGCCACGTCTATTCATAACTTTCCACCCTTATCATAAATAATGATATAATAAATTCATCTAAAAGTCAATTTATCTCATCTATTTTTATCATAAAATATTTAAAATATGCTATA
>CALVQO010000056.1 GCA_944358145.1 uncultured Bacilli bacterium
AAAACTAGAATCATAAATAATCAGTCTTAAATATTTCTATAAAATCTAAAAGGTATGTTAGTTTTGCTAGCATACCTTTTTTATTTGTAATAATCATAAAACAAATCATCGGATTTTAAATTACATTCCCAAACACACTCCAAACACATTTTTAATATTTTTTAGTGTGTTTTAGTGTGTTTTAATATAACAAAATTGACGTAATTACGGGAAACAATTAATTAAAAATAACTTTTTTTACTTCCTACTAGGGCAGCCAATTTGTTATTTAAGCCTGTATTTTGATGTGAACCCTGTTTGGTAGACATCAAAAAAGATTAGGATATTAAAAAGAGAAAAGTTGAAAAATTACTTTTCTCTTTTTGTTAATTTTTTGCTTTTTTAGCCAGTCCTATAATCGCTTTCTCTGTTCCTTTTTGTACCTTTTTTGACCATTTTATTGGTATTACGTCTTTTAGTGCTTCTTCCGTACTTATAGTTGGTCTAGGTTTTGTGAAGAAGCCCTTTGGAAATGAAATTTTTTCTGTTTTTTTCATACTTCACCTCTACTTATCATTATTATATATTATTAGTATAAAAATATCAATTAAAGATTTCTGCTTTTTATTATAAATTAGAAATTACCTGAGTTAATTTGTTTTCGTTTGATAGTTGAATAATTATTTGTTTTAATTCTACTCTTCCTAAAACATAATAATCTAATTTATTTTTATTGAAATAAAATAATTTGTCTGCTTTAACATATGAGGATTTATTAAAAGCTTTTCTTTTTCCTTTCTTAGTATATTCTTTAATTTCTATGTTTCCTTTGTAATTTAATTTTCTTCTTTTTTGTTCTTTACTTTTGAAACTAGAAATTACTGTAGCTACATGAGTATATTCAATTCCTTTTATAATATTTTCGTTATCGTCAGTTACTATAAATGAATGCCTTCCTATATGCTTCCCATTTTCTCCTATATACTTATTTACTACAATAATATCTCCTAATTTACACATATTTCAAAACCTCCTGTCTATAATAATTATACTATAACATACATATGTACGCCAATATAAATATAATAAAAACTAAACTTTTTTGTTTAGTTTTAAACAATATCATCAATATATCTTTTTAATTCTTTTGCGTTAGGTCCAAAGATAATCTTTAATTGGTTGTCTATTTCTACAATTCCTTTTGCTCCCAGTTTTTCAATTGCTTCTTTATTGACAATACTGACATCTTTTAAGATAACTTTGAATCTACTCATGTTAGCTTCGGCACTAACAATATTGTCTTTTCCTCCTAAATAAGTAATTAACTTATTCGCTTCAATTCTAAAATCTCTTCTCGTTAACTTTATTACAATTAATAATATTAAAATTAAGACAATTGCAATAATTAAATATTGTAACCATGTATCCATTTTTATCACCTAATATTATTATACTATAAAATTTGGTATAAATAAAGAATTTTGTCCACATAATAAAATTAAGGAATGGTGAAAATGAAAAAAATACTGGGAATACTTGGATGTTTGTTGTTAGTTGTAGGTTGTTCTTGTTCTAATGATAAGGCTGCAGATGCTGTAGAAAAATATTTAAATGATTATAAGGGATTAAGTGATCATGTTTTAGAAGATATTGATGAATTAGTAGAAAATGAGCAATTAACGGATAAGGGTAAAGATACTTATAAAGAAGTATTAAAAAGACAATATCGCGATTTAATTTATACTATTGAAAATGAAGATTATGATGGAGATACAGCAGAAGTTACTGTTAAGATTACGGTTTATGATTTATATAAAGCACAGAAAAATGCAAGTGAGTATTTAGCTTCTCATCAAGATGAATTTTTAACAGATGGAGAATATGATAATGATTTGTATATGGAGTATAAATTAGAACAAATGAAGAATATTAATGATACTGTTTCTTATAATATTGTGTTTAATGTTACAAAATCTGATGGTAAATGGTATGTAGAACAACCTAGTGATGAAGTGTTAGAAAAAATACATGGTGTATATAATTATGATGAGGATTAATTCCTCTTTTTGTTTACTTTAAATTTTTTTTACTATATAATTAAGAGGGTGGTTATTATGTTTAATCGATTATTTAATTTGGGGAAATTAGATTGTTTAGAGGCTGCTTATTTAAAACAAATGGATACAGTTAATAAAAATGATATTTTAAAAATATTTACAAATCCAAATTATAAAAAGTTAGATAGTGAGATAAAAGAACAAATTTTAAAAGCAATTGATGTGCTTGTGCATCTTATAGGTATAGATTTTATGGATAAAAAAGATATTTTGGATAATTTTCTTTCTTTGTTAAATCAAGAAAGTGAAAATCCAAACTTTAAAGAATATATTCATTTATTTTGTGCTTATCCGATGTTTTTATTTCGAAATCAATTTGATTTAAAAGAGCTTTATCAAATAAATGACCCGGAATTTATAAAATATTTATGGGTTGAAGTCGCTTTTTGTTTAGAAGATGTTAACTTTTGGGCAAGCACAGAATATGAGAAACTTGTAAGAAATCCTAAATTAAAGGAACTTAATTTAACAGAAGTTGTTGTAAATGGCCTTGTGAATACCTTTTTGGGTCGAGCTTTTTTAATTGAATGTATTTCTCTTTTGTTATTATATAAAGAAGATTATTCTTGGCTTATTTTAAAGTTATTTCAAGCTCCAACGTCTAAACATATAGAACTAGTATTAAAATTAGTTAATGATAAAGAAGTGGCAGAAAGTAGTCACATAGAAGAAATGGTTGATATGATCTATGCAACACCATTAGATGAATTAAAAGAAATGGAATTTAAGATTACTCATGAATTAATTTATAAAGAAATGACTTTTAAAGATGCTTGTCAGAAATATTTTAAACAAGCGATGGAAATTCTAGATGAAAGTAAACAAATGAAGTCTACTACTCTTGTACGAGTTCCTATTTATATGCGAAGATGAGCAAATCTTTATTGTTTGTTTTTTTCTTTTGAATATAAACATGATATGAAACTTATATTAAATCTTAGAAAATGAACGATTTTTAAATTTTATAAGAAATATTACATTATTTAAAACAAAAGGTTTATTTTGTTAAAAAAGTTGAAATCTATCTGTAATTCGATTAAAATAGAATTACAAAGCAAATAAAGAATGGGAGGTTTTTATATGTTTGAAGGAATTAAAGCAAAATGTTTAGATATTGGTAAGAGGGATTACCAAGAATTAAAAACATGGGAATGGAATGAAGAATTTCGAGTAATTGTTAAATGTATTTTTCAAACAGATGCTTATCGAAGTTTATCTTTAGAATATAAAAATAGAGTTTATCAGGTATTAAACCAATTGCAGGAGATGGATTTAAACTATTTCGATTTAGAAGAGGCATTAAAGACGTTTGAAAAGTTTTTTCGAAATTGGGCTATAACTACTAGTGAAAATTTTTATTATTATTTAGATGTTTTACTAGATTATCCTACATTTCCAATTATGGATGCTTATTTGTTTGCAGAATATCCAGATGAAAATGATCAAAAACTACTTAATTATACAAGAATAGAAGCTAAATTGTATTCTTTAGAAGAAGATTTTAGTTATTATACTAAGGAATTTGAAAATATTGTAAAAAATAAAAAATTAAGAGAGTTAGGTCTTACTGATGTTATGGTTAATGGAATTATTAATACTCATTTACCTAAAGATGAACTAGTCTGTCATATTTCTAATTTACTTGAAAAAGATTATTCTTGGCTTATTTTAAAGTTATTTCAAGCACCGACCATGAAACATATTGAAATAGTATTAAAATTAATTAATGATCAAGAAGTGACAGAAAGTAGTCATGTTGATGAAATGGTTGATATGATTTATAAAATACCATTAGATGAATTAAGAGAAATGGAATTTAAACTTACTTATAAATTTTTAGGCTATCAAGAAATGAGTTTTGATGAAGCTAGTAGGAATTATCATGTTGAGGCAATGGAAATACTTGATGAAGCAACTAAACCAATTAGATCTTATACAAGAGTAAGAGTTCCTGTTTATCAAAAAAGACATTAAGATAGGTGGTAAAAATGAAAATAATTGTTAATGGAAAAAAGTATGAGATGAATGAAGGGACTTATGAAGAATTAAAAAAGTGGGATAAAAATCTTTATTTTGAGTTTTATCTTATGGTATTAGAGATTTATCAGTCTGAAGTTTTTAGGGTATTACCAATAGATTATCAAAAGAAAGTATATCATCATTTAGAATTATTAAATCAAACTAAGTTTTCTTCTGTTAGAGAATTAGAATTATGTTTGGTTCATTATTATGATTTTTTTATGGATATGCATATGATTAATAATCAACAGGTATTAGCATATTTAGATATTTTATTTGATTATCCTGAATTTCCTTTGGCACCTCTTGATTTTCTTAATTATTGGCTAGATCAGAATGATCCTAAATTAGTTACTTATCTTAGAATAGAAGCTAAATTTGAAGCTATTGTTGGAGAGGATTTTGCTAGTAATTTATATGAAGATATTCTTTTGAATGAAGATTTAAGAAATATGGGACTTACTGATGTTATGGTTAATGGAATTATTAATTCTTCTTTATCCAAGAAAGATTTGGTTTATTCTATTGATAGAGTATTGAATGATTTTTCTATCACTGATGCTCTAATTATTATTGAACAGTTTTTTAGGTGTCCAACTGATCGGCATTTGATGACAGTTGTATCTTTAGTTTCTTTTCAACGGCATGGTTTTCATGATCATTTTTTAGAAATGGTTGATATGATTATCCATACAAAGGAAGAAGATTTAGCTGAATTACAATTTAGAATTATGTATCAAATACAATATGTAGAAATGACTTTTGAGGAAGCTAGTAAAAATAGAAAGTATCATCATGAAGCGATGAAGATACTTGATGAATCATCTAATATTAAGTCTTATAGTAGAATAAGAATTCCTATTTATACCCGTAGACAATAACCAAGAGTTAGCATATATTATATTAGGTGAAATAGGTTTGAATCATTTTGTTTATTATCATATATGTGCCTTATCTTATCATGTGAGTAAAGAATCTTTTTTGGTTGCTAATAGATGGAAGGATAAAGATTTGTTTTTTCAAGTTATTGCTATTTTTTCTTTATCTACTTTTAAGAATTTAACTTTAGAAGAACAACAGAAGATCTATGTAAAGATTAATGAATTAAGAATGAGTGATGTTGATATTGAACAAAAAAGAAAATGGCTTAATACTTGTTTGGAACAATTGGAAAGTTTAAATGAAGATAATGAATTAGCATTAAAAAGAGTAAAACATGATGATTAATGAATGTAAAGAATAATGGTTAAGCATTGTTCTTTTTTTTCATTTTCTTTATAATTATATTAGGAAGGGTAAAAATGAAAAAGATATTATTTAGTTTATTATTATTAATTGGGGTTAGTGGTTGTACACAACTTAATTTGGATACATCTAAGGTGGATGTACAAGAAAAGGAGGGTTCTTTTACTCCAAATGAAAATACTTTAGTAGCGCATTTTATTGATGTGGGACAGGGGGATGCTAATTTTTTAGAGTTACCTAATGGGGATGTTATGCTTATTGATGCAGGTATAGCTAGTAGTGGTGATGATATTGTAGAGTATATAAAAGATTTAGGATATACAGATATTGATTACGTGATAGCCACTCATCCTCATGCTGATCATATTGGGGGAATGAGTGAAGTTATTGAAGCGTTTGATGTTGGAACAATTTATATGCCTAAAGCGGTTAGTACAAGTAAAACTTATGAAAATTTATTAGAAACAATAAAAGAAAAGGGAAAAAGTATTCATACTGGTAGGGAAGGAGTAGAAGTGTTAAATGAAGATAATCTTACGATAGAAATGCTTGCTCCTGTAAGCGAAGATTATTCTAATTTAAATGATTATTCTATTGTTCTTAAAATTACTTATGGGGATGTAAGTTTCCTTTATACTGGTGATGCTGAAGAAACTAGTTTAAGTGAAATTACTAAAGATCTTTCTGCTGATGTATTAAAAGTTGGGCATCATGGTAGTGATACAAGTACTACAGATGAGTTTTTAGCTAAAGTAAATCCAAGTTATGCGGTAATTAGCGTGGGTGAAGGAAATAGTTATGGTCATCCAGCAGAGAGTACAATAAATTTGTTAAAAGAATATACTAATTCTATTTATCGAACAGATTTAAATGGAACAGTAGTTATTTGTAGTGATGGAGTAAATATTGAAGTAGAAACGGAAAGGTGAAGTTATGAAAGTAATTATTGATCGATTTGAAGGAGATTATGCTATAGTGGAACTTGATGTAGGTAAGTTTGTTCATCTTCCTAAAGTATTAGTGCCTGATGCTAAAGAAGGGGATGTTGTAGAAATTTGTGTTAATTCTGATGAAACAAAAAAAAGAAAAGAGCATATTACTCAATTGATGGATAACTTGTTTTTAGATTAATAATGTGTTAAAATATACCACCGAAGAGGTGGTTTTATAGTGGATCATTATATTGAAGTAATATTAAAAAAGAGGGAATATATTGAAAAATTAGAAACACAAATTATGGGATTAGATCAACAATTAAATGGGTTAAATGATTTATTTCATCAAGTTAATTTAGAGAATGTTAAAAATTATGAGGCTTTAAATGGATATGAAGTTTATCATAAAGAATATGAAATTAATGCAGTAGTATTAGTTATAGCAGCTATTTTATTTCTTTTTTCGGCTTGTAGTTTTCCTCTTGTTATTTATTTTCATTTAGATGTTTTAATTAGTTTTTTCGCAATATTAGGTTTTAATATTATTAATTTGGGTTGTGCTTTTGGAGTAACAAAATTAGTTAGTAAAAGATTTCAGAAATTAAGAGAGAAAAATCAAGAGCAAATTCAGTTTTATCAAAATGAAATAGAACGAGTTAATGAAAAAGCTAAGGATGTTGAAGGAAAGCGACAAATATTGATTAAGAAAAAACAAGAATTAGCTTTACAAATTACCTTAGAAGAAAAAGATATTGAACAGATTAAGCAAGCTCTTATTAAAGGATTATTAAAAGCTTCAAAAGAACAATTAGCACAATTAAATCCAATATTAGATGAATTAATTTTACAAGAGATTAATAAAAAAGAAGATGTTGTTATTGATTTGTCAATAAAGAAGGAAAGATCACTTGAATGAG
>CALVQO010000057.1 GCA_944358145.1 uncultured Bacilli bacterium
GGTGATACACTTAACATTTTAGTACTTCCATCATAGGTAATAGTAACATCTTGTACTTCATCACCAATTTTACAATAACTTTTCTCTTCATTTAGTGCATATCCTGAATCAGGAATAGTATCACTTTTGGTGTAATCTTCTCCGTTTTGGATATACACTCCTACTAAGTTTTCTTGACTAAGTTTTTCTTTTGTTAATTCGTTTGGTTTGTTGTTGGTATCCTTTAAATTAAGATACCCCCCCCCAACTACAATTAACAAAATAGTTGAGAGGCCAATTATTTTTTTCTTCATATCGTGTCCTCTACTTTCTATTATATTTATATCATAATTTTTTCTTTTTATCAAGAGCATAGAATGTTTTTTAGCTCAAAAAAATCTTCTATTTAATAAACATAGCATCTCCAAAAGAGAAAAAGCGATACTTTTTCTTTACAGCTTCTTGATAAGCATTTAAAATTATCTCTCTTGTAGATAAAGCACTAACTAACATCAGTAAAGTAGATTTTGGTAAATGAAAATTAGTGATCAAGCCATCAATTGCTTGAAATTCAAATCCAGGATAGATAAATATATCAGTATTTCCAGAACATTCTCTAAATTCATGATATTTATGCATAATTGTTTCTAATGTTCTAGTAGTAGTAGTACCAACTGCATAAATTTTTCTTCCATCCCTTTTAGCTAAATTAAGCCTTTCTGCTACTTCCTTACTCATCTGATAAAATTCACTATGCATATGATGTTCTAAAATATTTTCTTCTTCAACTGGTCTAAATGTACCTAATCCAACATGAAGAGTAATAAACAATATTTCTACCCCTTTTTGTCTTAATTGCTCTAATAATTCCTTAGTAAAATGAAGCCCAGCAGTAGGTGCAGCAGCACTTCCTGAAACTTTAGCATAAACCGTTTGATAACGATCTTTTTCTTGTAATTTTTCATGAATATAAGGAGGCAAAGGCATTTCTCCAAGCTCATCTAATATTTCCATTAATATACCATCATAAATAAGTCTTACCCGAACAATACCTTCATCCATCTTCTCTACAACTTGTGCTTTTAATTTATTACCAAAACTAACTATTGTTCCTATTTTTAATCTTTTAGCAGGTCTAGACAAACATTCCCAAATATCATCCCCTAATTCTTTCAATAACAAAAGTTCAATAACTGCACCTGTCTCTTCCTTAGTTCCAATAAGTCTAGCTGGTATAACTTTAGTATTATTTAAAACTAATACATCACCCTGATATAATTCATCTAATATATCATGAAAATGGTGATGACCAATTTCTCCTGTTTCCCTATTTAATATCATTAATCTAGACTCATCTCTTTGTTTAATTGGCGTTTGTGCAATTAATTCTTGTGGTAATTCATAATCAAAATCACTTAATTTCATTTATCTTCCTCTGTTTCTAAATAACGTTTAACTTTTAGAAGTATTTCCTCAGCAATATCAGGAATACTTCTAAGTTGTTGATCTTTTAAACAATTAATTTTCTCATAATCATATATAGTAGCTAACTCTAAATACGCTATTTCTGCTAAATGAAGCAAATTTACATTAGCATATTCTCCTCTTTTTGCTTTCAATGTACATACATATTCATAGGGTAAATATAAGAAAATAACATAATCAGGTCTAGGAAGTCCTAATAAGACAAACTCTAAATTATCAAGCCATTCATACATCATATTTCGCTTCTTTATATCTTTAATTTTTCCCCCTTGAAAAGCCATATTCGATTCAACATAACGATTTAATACTACAATATAATCATGATCTAAATACTTTTTAATAATATCAATATTATAAACTCGATCAGCTGCATAGTAAAGGCTAGATATTTTAGGATCAACATTTTCTATTCCTTCTGTAAAATAAGTTGCAGAATGTTTCCCTAAATATGCTTCTCCAATAATTTTACCAGTTGGTGAAGCATAATTAGGAAATCCAAAGCTAATTGCTTTATAACCCAATTCTTTTAAATGATCAACTAAAATATCAGTTTGTGTTTGTTTACCAGAACAGTCCGTTCCTTCAATAACAATTAATTTTCCTTTACTCATCAGACTCACCTCTACTCATAAATTGGATATTTACTAGTTAAAACTAAAACTTCTTCTTTAAGTTTATCTAATGTTTCTTTAGATTCTCTATTTCTTAAAGCATTAGCTATAATATGACCAATTTCTTCAAAATCTTTTTCCTTTAACCCCCGAGTAGTCATCGCTGGTGTTCCCAGTCTAATTCCGCTAGTTTTAAATGGTGATTCAGTCTCATTAGGTATCGTATTTTTATTTACTGTAATATGAATTTGATCTAATACTTCCTCAGCAACACGACCAGTAATACCAAGAGTAGATTTAACATCCACTAGCATTAAATGATTATCAGTACCCCCAGAAATAATCTTAAATCCTTCATCTTGTAAAGTTTGAGCAAGCGCTTTAGCATTTCGTATAACTTGTTCTTGATAAGTTTTAAATTCCGGTTGTAGTGCTTCATAAAAACACTCTGCTTTCGCAGCAATAACATGCATTAAAGGACCACCTTGAATACCTGGAAATATTGTCTTATTAATTTTCTTAATAATTTCTTCATGATTAGTAAGAATAATTCCCCCTCTAGGTCCACGAAGGGTTTTATGCGTAGTTGATGAAACAACATCAGCATACTCCACTGGATTTTGATGAAGTCCTGCAGCAACCAGTCCTGCTATATGAGCCATATCTACAAATAAATAAGCCCCAACTTCATGAGCAATTTCACTAAACTTTTTAAAATCAATAGCCCTTGAATAAGCAGAAGCCCCAGCCACAATCATTTGTGGTCTTTCTTCCAAAGCAATTCTTCTAATTTCCTCATAATCGAGCATTTCAGTATCTGGATTCAATTGATAAGAAATAAACTGATAATCTAACCCACTAAAATTAACTGGATTTCCATGTGTTAAATGTCCCCCATGAGACAAATTAAGTCCCATAACTTTATCACCAGGTAAAAGTAAAGCCCGATATACAGCCATATTAGCGCTTGATCCACTATGAGGTTGTACATTAGCATATTCTGCATGAAATAACTCTTTAGCATATTCTATAGCTAAATCTTCAACAGTATCTACATTCTCACAACCCCCATAATATCTTTTCGCAGGATATCCCTCAGCATATTTATTCGTAAATATACTGCCTTGTAATTCTAAAACACTTTTAGAAACATAATTTTCTGAAGCAATTAACTCAATATTATCTTGTTGTCTCTTCATTTCCTTTTTTAATGCATCTTTAATTTTTGGATCCATCAATATTCCTCCTTTTTTTAGCTTGATCAACGAGATTAGAAAGTAAACAAACAATAGTCATTGGACCAACTCCACCCGGAACAGGCGTAATATAACTAGCTTTTCTAGAAACTGTTTCAAAATCAACATCACCATAAAGCTTACCATCAACATAATTTGTTCCAACATCTATAACAACTGCACCATCTTTAACATATTCATCAGTAATGAATTTAGCATTTCCAATAGCTACGATTAAAATATCTGCTTGTCTCGTAAGTTCTTTTAAATTCAAAGTATCTCGATGAAGAACACTAACTGTAGCCCCCCGATTAAGTAAAACTGTAGCCATTGGTCTACCCACAATTATACTTGCTCCAACCATAACAACATGTTTTCCTCTAACTTCTATATGCTCATGTTCTAACATCTTTAATATTCCTAATGGTGTTGCCGCAATAATTTCCTCATGATTACTTAACAGTGCTCCTAAATGATAAACCCCAAAACCATCAACATCTTTATTACTATCTACAGCAGCCAATATTCTTTCTTCATTAAAACAAGTTGGTAGTGGACATTGAACTAAAACCCCATCTATATTAGTATCTTGATTTAATTCTAAAATTTTAGCAACAATTTCTTCTTCTTGATTACTCTCATCAAAACGATATAAATATGCTTGTATTCCTAATTCTTCACAAACTTTCATTTTATTTCTTACATAAATTTCACTAGCATCATTATTTCCTACTAAAATAATTCCTAATCCCGGTACAATTCCTTGATCTTTTAGTCTTAAAACTTCTTGCTTTAATTCTTGCTTAATTTCACTAGCAATTAATTTACCATCAATTATTTTCATTCTCATTCTCCTTTCATTTCTAAAACAATTAAACTTGATTTAAAAACGAAACACCTGAATTTCTACAATATATAAAATCATTTCACTCACCTCTTAAAAAAGTGTCCCTTGTCTTACAATTTTTAAATGACAATAAGCCTTATCCGTAGCCATTCTTCCTCTTTGTGTTCTTTTAATAAATCCTTCTTGAAGTAAGAAAGGTTCCACTACATCTTCAATAGTTGTTACCTCTTCACCTATAGCCGTAGCAATAGTCTCAACTCCCACTGGCCCTCCATTAAACTTATTAATAAGAGCAGTTAAATATTCAATATCAATTTGATCTAATCCATATTCATCTACTTTAAGTCTCTTTAAACTATCAACCGTAATATCATAATCGATTTTACCATTTCCTTCTACTAAAGCAAAATCACGAACTCTTTTAAATAAACGATTCGCAACTCTAGGTGTTTTTCTACATCTCTTAGCAATTTCTAAAGCAGCATCATCATCAATTTCCATATCTAAAACTCTACCTGTTCGCTTAACTATTTGTTGTAATTCGGTATCTTTATAATAATTAAGCTTACTAACTATACCAAAACGATCTCTAAGAGGACTAGATAAATCCCCAGCTCGTGTTGTTGCTCCTACCAAAGTAAATGGTGGTAAATCAATTTTAATACTCCTACTTTTTCCATCAGCTCCAATAATAATATCTAACTCAAAATCTTCCATAGCAGGATACAAAATTTCTTCTACAAACTTAGGCATCCGATGAATCTCATCAATAAATAAAACATCCCCCGGCTCAATAGTAGATAACACTGCCGCTAAATCTCCACTTTTTTCTAAAGATGGACCACTAGCTGTCTTGATATTACTCCCTAGTTCATTCGCAATAATATGAGCAAGTGTCGTTTTACCAAGTCCAGGAGGACCATATAACAAAACATGATCCAAAGATTCTCCTCTCATCTTTGCTGCCTCAATAAAAACCTTTAAATTAGACTTAATTTCATCCTGACCAACATATTCACTTAATGTCTGTGGTCTAAGAGTAGACTCAAAAGAATCACTTTCTAGTGCCTCTACATCCAGTATTTTTTCATCATCCATGATTTACCTCCTTTAAATATTCAATAATTTGCTTCCAATTATCAAAGCTCGGATATTTACTACTACACCCCATGCACAAACCTTGAATACCATATTGCTTCATATTATCTAATATTTTTTCTTTATCATCGATAAACAAATCAACATGACTCTTATGAGCTCTTCTTCCCTTTTTTGGCTCATTAAAATATATTTTATCATAAAACAAACCATTTTTCTTCAAATATTCTAATGTATCTTGATTACTTTTATGATAATATTTATTATTTCTCGCAGTAATAATAATTATTTTAATTTGATGCTCTTTAAAATACTCCCAAGCCTCTTTTACTCCTTCTTTTAACTGATATTCACTTCTCATCTGACGCATGTTTTTCTTTAAGAATCGAACATAATCTTTTTTAGGTAACATTTTATATTCATCATAAGTAGGATATTCTTTTTTCAAATATTTCTTTATAACTGGAGTAGTATCAGTTATAGTATCATCTATATCAATACCCAAAATCATTTTAACATCAACTTTAATGCTTCCTTAATTTGATCTTCAATTTCTAAAGAAGCATTAACTTTAGGAAGTACTTTCTTTATTTCAGCATTTTTATATCCTAAACTTTCTAAAACACTAACTAACTCATCAAAATCTCCACTTAAATTAAGATCATTCTTACTAGCAAGTTTTCCTTTTAAATCAAGAATAATTTGTCTAGCTAATTTTTCTCCAATTTTAGGAAATTTAGTCAAATATAAAATGTTTTCTCTATCTATAGCATCAATAATACCTGCTATACTACCAGTAGCAAGCATAGGCATAGCCATCTTAGGACCAAGTCCTTTAACATTAATAAGTTTCAAAAACAAATTTCTTTCTTCTTCCGATTTAAATCCATATAAAGAATATTCATCTTCTCTAACTTGATTATACAAATAAACCTTAGCTTCACTATCAAGTTCAAAGCTAAAAGGATTAGCAACATATACCGTATAGCCAATACCATGATTATCCACAACAACATAATTACTTTCTTGTGCAACAATTTTTCCAATAATATAATTATACATACTTTTCACCCTACTAATATAATAGCATACATTAGTTTAAAAGTACACCTTTAAAAAGAAAAAAAGAGTACTAAACTCTAATTTTCTTTACAATAATTATTCAATAACATTTCCAAAAAGAAATTATTTACTTCTTTTTAAAATAATCTGATTAGAATCTTCATGAATATCTAACCTTGCAAACATAGTATCAACCAAACTATCATCTACTACAACTTCTTTCCCTAAAGAGTGATGATCAATAGCTCTTTGATGAAAAGAAGAAAAATTATTTTTAGCTATTGGCATCATTAAAATATTAGTTAAAGAATTACGTTGCAAATCTTCACTAAAAGAACCAAAAAAGAGAGCATCTTCATGAGCTTGATAATCCAAAAACATAAGTCCATCTACTTCATCACTTAATGTAGCAAATCTAAGCCCACTATGTAGAACGCTTAAAGAACCTGAAGACTCTGGAATAACCTTTTCTTGTATACTCATATTCTTAACAAAAAGAGAATTCATAATTAAATCAGCCTTCCGATCAAAAGCTTCCTGATTAGTAATTTTTAAAGCAAAATGACTTGGTTTTATCTTAAAAATATTATCTTGATCTTTCTCACATTCACTATACATTCCATCATGATATAAAAAGCCTGATTCCATCGCTAATCTTTTAAAGAAACGCTTAATCTTACCTTTCTTTTCCCTAAAAAAACATTCTAATTGTGCTTTTTTATTTTCTAATTCCACAATTCGAAAATAAAAATCATATAATCGATTAGTATCTACAGAAATATCCTCTTTTAAAGATTCTAACTCCTCACTAATTCGTTTATATTCACTTCTAAGTCCAAAAATAATTTCACTTAAATAATAATAATCTCTCATTTAGCTTTTTAATCCT
>CALVQO010000058.1 GCA_944358145.1 uncultured Bacilli bacterium
GTATTTACTTTACTACTAATTTGTCTTAACACAAAACTATTAAGCCCTTTATAATAAAGATTTTTAAAACTCATAACGATCTTTAATATTAATCCAGATAAAGACCAGAAAATAAAGAAAGTAGATACACAACCGAGAATAATCGGAATAAAAATATCATTTGCATCACCTACTAAATTATCCACTCCAGCAGTAACCAAATAATAAGCATAGCCTAAAGCACATACCGAAATAATAAATACAATGACACATACAATTGGATTTTTCATTTTTACTTCTTCATTTTTCTTATTCGCTTGTATCAAATCAATTAATTTACAACGACCTACATTAATAACATTAAAGATCATAACAAGTAGATACATAATACCAAAATAAATAATGGTTTTAGAGATAGCACTACTAGAAAAAACAAAGGTAAACTGTGTAAGATCAGCCTCAAAACTGTTGGCAACAAGGACACTCATAAGCTGTGATGCACCGACACCTACAATAAGACCAATAACTAAAGAGATAATTCCAATAATAAGAGTTTCTAAAAGTAAAATCTTCGAAATTTTTCCTTTACTCATACCTAAAGTTAAGTAAATTCCAAACTCTTTATTTCTTCTTTTCATTAAAAACCGGCTAGCATAAATAATTAAAAAGCCTAGAATAAAGGAAACAAATACACTAACACCCGAAAGCATATTCACCATTAAATCAATAATTTCTCTAGTGCTAGATGTAACATTAAGTAAAACCGTTTGACTACCAATAGCATTAAAAACATAAAATATAGCAACACCCAAAATAAGGGTAAAGAAATAAATCGCATAATCTTTAAAGCTTTTTTTAATATTTTTTAAAGATAACTTAAAGAGCATCATTTAAATCTCCCCCAAGAATCGTTACTACATCAATAATTTCATCAAAAAATTCTTTACGAGACTTATCAGCCCGAACAAGTTCATTAAATATCTTTCCATCTTTAATAAATATGACACGATTTGCATAAGAAGCACTAAAAGCATCATGAGTAACCATCAAAATGGTTGTTTTAAGCTCTGTATTTAAATAATTAAAACTTTCAAGTAACATTCTCGATGACTTTGAATCTAATGCTCCCGTTGGTTCATCAGCAAGCACTAATTTTGGATTTGTAATAATTGCTCTAGCACTAGCAACTCTTTGCTTTTCACCACCACTCATTTGATATGGATATTTTTTTAATACATGTTTGATATTAAGTCTACTAGCAATATCATCTATTTTTTTATCCATTAACTTAACTGGAACATTTTGAATCGATAAAGCAAGGGCAATATTTTCATAACCAGTTAAGGTATCCAGCAAATTAAAATCTTGAAAAATAAAGCCTAATTCTTCTCTCCTGAAACGATTTAATTCATTTCCTTTTAATTTAGTAATGTCATCTCCTGCTACATAAATATGTCCGCTCGTAACTTTATCAATTGTTGAAATACAATTAAGAAGTGTCGTCTTACCACTACCACTTGCACCCATAATAGCAACAAATTCTCCTTTATTAACAGAAAAGCTAATATTATCAATTGCTTTTGTTAAATTGGATTTATTACCATAATACTTTTCTATTTTTTCTATTTTTAAAATTTCTTCCATAAAATCACCCTTTCGACTAGTATTATATACGAAAACAAGAAAAAAATCGTAAGTTTAATCTTACATAACCTTACAATTTTGTAATCTTACTTAACTTCTTTATAAAACAAATTATTATCAAAAATAATAATAACTTTCGTATATTCTCCTTCTTTTGATTCGACTTCTAACTTATGACCTAGCTTTTTACATAAATTACTGACAATGTATAAACCCATACCCGTAGAGCCTGGTACTTTTCTTCCATTTTGTCCCGTAAATGTTTTGTTTAGTACTCTAGATAAATCACTCTTAGGAATACCCATACCATTATCAAGAATCTCTAAAACAATACGATGATCTTCCCTATAAGCTTTAATCTCTATTTTCTTATCATTTATATCTCGCATATACTTCATACTATTGCTAATAATTTGATTGATCATAAATTCTAACCACTTATAATCAGTTAATGCTTTGGCATCCCGAACATCACTCGTAATTTCAATATTTCTTTCGAGCAGAACATCTTTATTTTTAAGCATCACATCCCGAATAACTTTACTTAAATCTACTTCTTTAATAATATAATCCACTTCCGTATTCTCACTTCGAATATAATAGAGAATTTGCTCTAAATAATTATCTACTTTATTGATTTCTTTCACTAAAGCTTTATCCATTTTTTTATTATGCGTATATAAAATTAAAGCAGATAAAGGAATTTTTACTTCATGAATCCATAATTCTACATACTCTTTAAAATCATTAATCTTCTCCCGATAATCCCGAATATTTTCATTCATTGATTTATTGATTTCATATAACATTTGATAGAGTATTTCCCCATCTAAAAAGTTTGGCTTACCTACCATTTCACAAATCAAATATTTTTCATCTAATAACTCCAATTTAGATAAAATCTCTTTATAAAAGGAATACTTACGAAAATAATCATACAAAAACAAGATAATAAAAAGTAAGAAATAAATAACAGTAAAACACCATCTAAATTCATCAACAATTTTAAAACCGATCATAAATGATAAAATAATAAAGTAAGTTAAAATAACAAGAACAATAATAATAATTTTATCCTTTAAATAATCTCTTAATTTCATAATAAAATATATCCTTGTCCTTTTCTTGTTTCAATAGCGTTTTCTACCCCAAGTTCTCTTAATTTACTTCGAAGTCTACTAATATTAACTGTTAAAGCATTATCATTAATATATTCATCATTATTCCAAAGTTCCGTCATTAACTCATCTCGCGTTACAATACTACCTATTCTCTCATATAAATAAAGAAAAATAATCATTTCATTTTTAGTAAAAACAATCTCTTCTTCCCCTTTCTTGACAATTCCTTTTTTGATTTCAATCGAAAGATCGTGATAAAGAATAACATCGGTAATATTTTTTTCTCCTCTTTTTAAAACGGCACCAATTCTTAATAGTAGAATCGTTGGATTATAAGGTTTCGTTATGTAATCATCTGCTCCATAACTCATCGATAAAACTTCATCTATTTCCGTATTTTTGCTAGTTACCATAATAACGGGAATATCACTTTCTTTTCTGAAAGTTTTAAGTAACATTTCCCCATTCATATAAGGAATATTAATATCAAGTAAAATTAAATCAGGTTGAATACTAAGAATATCCTCTAACATATTACTATAACCCTCTAAAATTAAAGCATCATAACCAGCATTACTAAGAAGTTCTTTTAATTCACTTCGAACACTTTCATCATCTTCAATAATTAAAATCTTTTTCATATCTCTTCACATCCATAGTATATCATATTTTTAAAAATTTTGTATTTCTTCATGCATCTTACTCTTAGGAAAAACAAAACTAACCTTCGTATATTCCTGATATTTTGAATCAATAGAAACAGCAATATCCAACTTTTCACTTAACTTTTTAACTAAATAAAGACCAATTCCTGTTGCATACTCCCTCTTTCTATTACTACCTGTAAACCCTTTATCAAATATTCTTGGCATATCAGAAGCACGAATTCCACAACCATTATCGAGTATTACTAAAACCACTTGATTATCATGTACTTCGCTATAAATCTCAATTTCTTTTTTATCTTTATCTAAATATTTAATCGCATTATTGAGTACTTGACTGATCATAAAAGATAACCACTTTTCATCGGTATAAACAAATTCATCCAAATCATGAACATTCATAGTGATATGCTCATAAAGTAAAATATCTTTATTCTTCAAAATTAATGGATGAATAAGTTCATTTAATTTTATTTTTTTAACAAAATAATCTTTTTCCGGCATATCACTTCTCGCATAATATAAAACTTGTTCTACATACTCTTCTATTTTTCTTATCTCATATTTTAAAGATTCATCCCTTTTATTTTCAGCATACAAAGACAAAGCTGCGATTGGAGTTTTAATTTCATGAGCAAAACTTTCAATATATTCTTGATAATCTCTCTCATTCTTTTCTATATTGCTAATCTTATCATTCATCGCCTTACAAGCTTCTTTTAAAGCATAGTAGTAAGGATACCCTTCAATGGAATTGTCTTTGGGCATCATCTCCGAAATATAATACTTTTCTTCCAAATCATTACAACTGCGAATCATATGCAAAGCTTTTTTCTTTTTCATAAAATAGATACAATATAAATAAAAAAAAGTAAAAAGTAAGATAAAAAGAATAAGTAAAATAGCAAAAACAAAAGATATTTCTAAAAGAAAGAAAACAAAGAAAAGAATAACACACAAAGCAAATTGAAACAAAATAAAAATAATATTTTTCTCTAAAAATAATCCAAAACTCATACGTAATAACCTACCCCTCTTTTGGTTTTCACAAAATTATCAAGTCCAATATCTTCTAATTTTTTTCTTAAACGATTAATATTAACAAGTAAAATAGTTTCATCCAAATAATACTGATCATTCCAAAGATATTGGGTTAATTTTTCTTTACTCAAAATTTGACCTACATTTAAAAATAAATAATATAAAATACGAAATTCATTTCTAGTTAACTCTACTTCCTTATCGTGATATTTAACCACAGAAAAATGAAGATCAAGCCCAACATCATGAACTATTAACTCTTTATAACGAGTTGGATCATTAAGTTTCAATGCTCTTCTTATTTTTTCTAATAAAATATACTTATTATATGGTTTAGTAACAAAATCATCTCCACCAGAAAGAATACTATTTAACTCATCTTCTTCCGTATTTCGACTTGTAACAAAAATAATTGGTGTTTGTCTATGTTTTTTGATCTCTTTACAAATCATAAATCCATTTTCATTTGGCAAATTAATATCTAACAATAATAAATCATATTCTTGATTGACAATATCTTGGATAATATTTTAAAAAGAATCAATTCCTTCTACCTGATATCCTTCACTTTCCAAGAGTATTTTTAATTCTTCCCGAATTTTAAAATCATCTTCAACAATTAATATTTTCATTTTTTCACTCTCCGACAATAGAAAGCAACAACCAAAAACAATAACACAACAATAATAATTATCGTTTCATAATGAATAGTAATAGATGAAGTCTGAACATCACTTGCTACAGATGATTCTTCTACTACAGCAACCTCTTCTACCGGAATCACATAATTTGCGTTTACAGTATCAATAAGTGTAAGAGTATCCATTAAATTATAAGGAACATCTTCTATTACTTCCGCACCAAGCGTAATTAATAGCATCTCATGATCTTCATGATAAAATAAAGCCGACATACAAAGTCCAGCATTGGTAGTATTACCTGTTTTACTGCCTATGATTTTAGAAGTATCTAAATTAAGAGCTCTATTATATTTATTTATGGATGCTTCTACTTGAAGGCCATTGGTCAAAGTATAATTTTTCGTTGTATAAACGGTTCTAAAAATAGGATTTTCTAAGGCATAAGATAAAATGAGTAATTGATCATGAGCATTGGAATAAGCACCATCTTGATCAAGCCCAGTTGTATTAACATAATGAGTATTAGTAACACCAATTCTTAATGCAAGTTCATTCATCTTTGCTACAAAAGCATCAACACTACCACTTACAGCATAGGCAAGAACTTGGGTGGCATCAGCCCCACTTGGAAGGATTGCAGCATATAACAAATCCATGTAAGTTACGGTATCACCGACTTTTAATCCAGCAACCGAAGCATTCCAATAAATACCCGCTAGCATCTCACTTGTAATGGTAACACTTGCATTAAAATCATCAATATTTTCAATCGCTGTAAGAACCGTCATAATTTTAGTTAAACTTGCAATACTACGTACTTCATCACTATTTTTATCTAATATAACAGTATCAGCATCCATATCATAAACAATTGCAGCCTGACTATTAATTTCAGGCATATCTAAGGCATTTACACCAATTGGAAAAAAACAAACGAATAATAAAATTATCTTTTTCATAGCATCCCTCTTTAGTAGTATGCAAAGTATTTGCAACTAATATATTTATATAATTACATAACATATCCATTTTTTAGGAAAATTATAGCATTATTTCTAGAAAATATCAATTTTATTTTAGTGAATTATTTGTGGTTGTCAAATAGTTTTTGACAGCTAAAACTCATAACAACTTTTATCTTTAACTAATAATATCAATCTCTTTTCCCTCTTCACAATGCTTATAAAAATCAATCATCGAAATATAATAATCAGGTTTCTGATATTCATACATTGCTAAATTTTCTAAAGTATAATCACTATTTAATAATGTTTCTATAAATTTCTTTTTAACATCATCAAATAATTCATTTAAAGTATTATATTCATGAATTCCTCTATAAACTTCCCATGAATGTTCAAACCAGTAATATTTATTATTTTTCTGAAAAGTTAAAAAAGTATGATTTGGATAATTATTATCATCATAGTAAATAATAAAATAAGTTTTAATATCATATCCTTTAAAATAATATCTTTCCAGTTCTACTTGATCAAAACAAACGCCTAACTTATTTTTCATTACTTCTTTTGGACTTTGTAATTTATAATGATAAGGAAAAGAATCATAATCACCTACATGTTTTTGATTATCTTGATCTACCCATCCATACTCTATATCACTCATAAGTTCCATAACATCAAATTCCGTATAATAGTTCCAAATACCAAGTTGACCCTTCGCTTTTATCGGTTCTTCTAATGGTTCAATACTATCTAATATCCAAGCATATCTTCCCTCTTTATATTCACCACATAAATACTCCTCAAAACGATTTATTTTCATATCTTCTACATATTCTTTTGTCATATAAATACAGTCGACTAACCTACATTTACAAATGATCCTACCAAAACCTAAAGATTCATTTCCAAGTAAATCAAACAGTTCTTTTCTATTTCTTGTTTCTTTATCTATCTTTGTAACACTAGCATGAATATATAATTCACCCCGATAGTTAGTATTCCAACTTCTCGTTTCTACTAATTTCTTTTT
>CALVQO010000059.1 GCA_944358145.1 uncultured Bacilli bacterium
ACAGATGCATAAACATCAGGAATAGTAAGACGTCTAACATCAGTAGATGGATCATTACCAATAATTTTAATTACTTTTTCTGGATTTTCTTTATCGTATACTAAAACTTCTTGAATTTTATCATAATTATCAAGTTCTTCATTAATAATAGTCTTCTTTAAACGCCCACCAGACTCAAAATATGGTTTTAATTGTTCTCTAACCTCTTTTGTAACAACTGTACCCTTAGCTACAACAACCTGATTATTTTCATCTTTAATATCTTCTGCTAAAGTACATCCAAGCAAACGATCTAATACATTTAATTTTTTATTAAATTTATAACGACCAACTTTTGCTAAATCATAACGGAACCGATCAAAGAATCTTGTAACTAATTGATTCTTACTACTATCAAGTGTAGCAGGCTCTCCTGGTCTTAATTTCTCATAAATTTCAATTAAAGCTTCATCTGTATTTCTAGTACTATCTTTCTCAATAGTATTCACTAAATAATCATTTTCACCAAATACTTCATAGATATCTTCATCACTAGATAAACCTAAAGCTCTAAGGAAAGTTGTAATAGGCACTTTTCTTGTACGATCAATACGAACATACATAATGTTACGAGCATCCATCTCATATTCTAACCATGTACCTTTATTAGGGATGACTTCTCCACTAATAATTCTTCGTCCGTTCTTATCAATTTCTCTTTTAAAATAAATAGATGGACTACGTACTAATTGAGATACAATAACTCTTTCTGCTCCATTAATAATAAATGTTCCCGCATCAGTCATCAAAGGCATATCTCCAAGGAAAATTTCTTGTTCCTTAACTTCACCAGTTTCATGAATAAATACCCTAGCTTGAACCTTTAATGGTGCAGCATAGTTAACCATTCTTTCTTTTGCTTCTTTAATAGAATATCTAGGTGCATCAAAAGAATAATCTCCAAACTCTACTGAAATATTTCCGGTAAAAGATTCAACTGGAAATAAATCATCGAATACTTCTTTAATACCTACCTCTAAAAACTCTTGATAGGATTTCTTTTGAATTTCAAGTAAATCTTGTAATTCCATAGTGTTACGAGAAACAGAAAAGCTTCTTCTTTCTCTGTGATCTCCAAATTTTTCAACTTTATAAGCCACGCGCTTCACCCCAATATCTAATTTTTTAGTGCTCTTTTAAAGAAAAAAACAAATACGTCACCAATTTAAAATTTTAGCAACAAATTCTTTTATTGTCAATCATTTTTGCAACAAAAAACATAAAAACCTTTATTTTTTTCTTTTATTTCTACCCGATAAACCTCACTAAGTATTTTAATTATACTTTTTGCTCCTTGATCTTTCCTAATTACTGCCCAAAGTTCTCCATCTTGATTCAAATGATTTTTAGCTCCAACTAAAATATCTAAAACCACTTGTTTTCCTGCTCGAATTGGAGGATTAGTAATAATAAGATCAAATTTTCCTTCAACTTTATCATATATGTTACTCTCTTTAAAAGAGACACTAACCTGATTTAATTTAGCATTTTCTCTAGCAAGACTTAAAGCTCTCAAATTAATATCTACCCCAACACCAGTTATTTTTAATTCTCGAGCAAGCACTATAGATAAAAAGCCATATCCACATCCAACATCTAAAAAGTTATGAATATTTTTTTTATTTTTTAAATAAGTTTCAATTAACGTAACACTTCCAAAATCAATTTTATTTTTTGAAAATACTCCATGATCACTTAAAAATTCAAAACAAGTAGAGTCATAGTAGTATTTTATGACTCTAACTTCACTTTTCAATTGATCGTTATTTGTAAAGTAATGATTCATAGACTCGCCCTTTTTTGTATATTAAGTATATCCAAAATAAAAAAAATAGTCAAGTCAAACTTAGACTATTTTAATAAGAAATTTGAAAATCCATTACTTTATTTTCATAAATTTCAAATAAATTTTGTTGAGCATCCGTAATTTGATAAATGATTACGCCATTCTCTTCTTTTTTCGAAAATCCAAAGACAGTAGAAGGAATATAATCATAAATCTCTTCTTGATATTGATAAAAATCTTGCCAATTATTATATAATTTTTTGGTATTATCACTTAACATTTGATAAGCTCGCTCATTATCTAAAAATAACAAATCTCGAAAAACATTAAGATAAGTAATCAAAACTGATTCTTCTGTAGTATTAACTACACGATAAGTATTAAACTCTAAATCTTTTTGAACGAGCTGATAACTTTTGGCATAATCCTCTATATCAAGATTATCTGCTAAAGGCACAATAGCATAATGTCTTGTATTTTTATTTACAATAGCCAAAAAATTAACTTGATCATAATAAATCGAACGATCATCAGTAATATCTACATCTTCTAAATATCCATTAACAAAATAATAAGTAACTACACTATCAGCATTATAATAAATTTGCATAGGTGTATATGTAGCAGAATGATAATCACTCTTAATCATTTGAAAAACATTATTTGCTGCTATTCCCATTTGCGTTTGATAATCAACATCTAATAAATCTAAAACTGTACCTACATCCTTACTAGCAACAGCTTCATAATAATCATTAATTATACTAGATACAGTAAAAAACTCATCATAATCATTTAACGCTGTAATAGAAGTAGAAAATGCATCTTCTGTATTTCCTGGTGGATTAGAATTACCCGGTTCTTCCCCACCTGGGCTTGGCTCATTATCAGAAATAAATAAACTCCAAACAACAGCTATAATGGCAATTATAGCAATAATAGTAAATACAATAAATAAAACTTTTTTTTGATATTGATTCATAAACTCTCCTATCTACAACCATTCTTAACATAAGTAAGCATTTGATTAATATAATTATTCGTTCTTTGTGGACAATGACTAGAAGCATTAGCAGGATTTTCATATTCTAAACAGAAATAAGTAGATATATCTTGAGCTGAATAATTGCCAGTAACATATTTATAAGTTGTTGTATAACCACGCAATTCATCAATGAAAAATTCCAGTTGCATTCCTAAATCACCAATAGACGAATTTTTAGTTCTAGCATAGTCAAGTAAATTTTGTTTTCTACTATAATAAGTCCATTGTGCCAGTCCATATCCTGCCGCATCATGAACAAAATTACGATAACTTCCATTATCAACTGCACTAGTATAACTACTATCAGTATATCCTAAAGAACTCTCATATGAATTTTGTAAATTAATTGGACTAAAGCCACTTTCAGCATATAAATTAACCATCATTCCTGCCGTAGCATTCTCTGAAAAGCCACTATTAAGTAAAGTCATACAAACCATATTTTGATTATCACCTTGATCACCAGCTATAATAGTACTAATATCACTAGATGAAATAGGTCTTGGATTTTCTGGATCAACATAATCAAGAGGATCAACCTCTACTTCATTGACAATTACTTCAAAATGAAGATGGCAACCACTACCTACACCAGTATTTCCAATTAAACCAATCATTTGCCCTTGCTGCACTGTATCGCCTACTTGAACAGTATAAGAGCCTTGTTGCATATGCTGATAAAGAGTTTTAACACCATCACCATGATCAATTACAACATAAGTTCCTCTAGCCCCTCCATCATCAGTAGCAGTAACAACCGTTCCTGATCTTGAAGCAATTACCACATCTCCACAAGCTGAACCATTTTTAGCAATATCTATACCTTTATGATTAGTAGAAGCTCCTTCAATACCAGTATTTCTTCTTCCAAATTCTGAAGTAACAATAGTACTTGTAGGATCCCCACCATAAATATTACCTTGTGTTGCATCACGACTTCCAACTGGCCACCAATAAGCAGTATTTTCCGTTACAGTATAATATGTACAATAAGTAGTTAAATTATATAATTGATAACCTGAATTTAAAGAACTATCTAAATTATTCATAATAATCTCATAAATATTACGATAATCTTCATTACTATAATGTATACCTTCACTATCATATTGAACAATAGAATCTTCAGTATAACCTAAATCAAGATAAAATAAATTATTTAATCCAGAATTTTGAATAAGATTACTCATAGTATAATTAAAATTATTGATATATTCATTCTTAGCATACTGTGATAAATCATCATCAACAGGTCCAACCGAAACAATATAAATATTATGATTCCGCCAATCACCAACAGCTAAATCATAATAGCGTTGATAATAACTTTCAACATTTCCTAAATCATTAACACCAAGCCAAATAACAATATTATAACTAGTATTATCTCTCATCAAATTATTAATTCCGTGAATACCACCACTTGAACTATTCGTATTATCAAATGTTCCATTACCAGCTAACCACTCATAACCAAGTCCTACTCCGTAAATAGTATTTCGCTCATTGATTACTCCTGCATTTTGCATACCTCGAGTTCTTGAATCTCCTAAAAACAAAGTTTCACGATAAACAATATCTTCATCATCACTTGTAGAATCATCTTTTGTACCATAAACTGAACTCAAAATTTGTGAATAAGCATTTCCATCACTAGCTAAAGTTTCAAATTCTTGTAAAGTATTACTATTAATTTCTAAAACATTTTGACTAGATAAATTACTTATTGTAGAACGATAAGAAGAAGAAACATAAAGATAATTACTAATTTCTTGATATAAATTAGATAAACTATCAGCTTTTCCATCTATTCCTTCAAACATCCAAAGTTCTTGCTCACTATCCGTATTTTCATAATCATGAAACATATCACAAATTCTTACTTCAACATTTTTATTACTACTATTATAATTACCATAACTAAGAGCATTTGTTTTTAACACAATCATCAAAGCTTTAATTGCTTCCTCGCTATAATCACCATCTTTAGTATAAGCATAAGCCATATGAACAACAAAATCTTCTAAACTATAAGTACCAAGTTCAGTCTTTTCACTATTATTTTGATAGCAATTCGTCAAAGTAACTCTCGTCTCATTATAATTACACAATTCATCATAATAACCCATAGACTGAGTATATTCTCCTACTCCTCCACCAATAATAACCATAATAAACAAAATGAATAAAGCTACTCCTCCACCACCTAAAATAATCCAAATTTTATACTTATTCCAAATATTTTTAAATAGTGAACCGACTACATCAGATTGCCCCTTACCATCTTTATTTTGATTATCATCATCATTACTTGAATCTTCTATAGGCAAATCTGTTGGTGGTGGTGTATTACTAGCATCAACTTCTGGTTGATCTTCACTATTTTCTAATTCATCATCTGCCATAGTATCTTCTTCATCATCAGTACTATTTAAAAGATTTTGTATTTGTCTATTTTTCCGAACAGGCATATTAGGTTCAGCCTGAGTTTGAGCATTAACACCATTTGATGCCACCCTTTTCCCAGCTTCACTAGCATTTTTTACTTGATTACCAGCTTTAGCTGTATTTTCTGTTATATTGCCAGCTGATTTAGCAGTATTTGCTCCAGCATTAAGTCCTTTGCTGCCAACAAAATCTAATGCTTGATTAGCAACATCGGTAATTCCTGAATCATTAAGCCCTTTTGTAACTTGTTTAACACCCGGAACTTGATCAGCAACTTCTGCTACTTTATCGGCAGTCTTATCAATAGCATCTCCTACAACAGGTGCTTTCTTTGCAGCATCATAAACCATACCTCCCACTCCAGGAGCAAAAAATTCAGAAGCACCTTTAGCAGCAGTATCCACAACCTTCTTCGTATCAGCATGTTCATTAGAATCATTTTGAGGGCGATTAGGATTATAATTATAAGAATTCATATTTTCAGTATGATTATCTGAATTCTGATTTTCTTTCATCTACTTCACCCTCTTTAACTATTAAATTATAACATAAACAAATTAAAAAAAAAAGAACTATAAAATACACGATTTAAAAAGTTTAACATAAATTATTAGTGAGAATACATGAAAGGGTGAATATTATGAATAATTGCGAAAATCACAACTCTGGCAACTGTATTAATGAAATATTAAGTGTCATTTTAGTTCTTCAACAAAATGCATGCCCTGAAACTTGCTTAGATGCATGCGATCGTCCTGTCTTAGGTGGAGGACCTAACTGCTTAGTATGTAACACCAGACCAGTAATGCTTTATACTTGCTGTGGAAATGGTGTACCTTGGAGTATGCCAACTACCAAAGATACTACCGTTTCTTGTGCGGGAACCACAAGTACTACTTGTTCAAGTGTCTTTAGAGTAGAAAAAATTGAAGGAAATTGCTGTACATTCAGAGTACTTGCAGATAACCCAGATACTACTAGCCTAAATCCATATGTTGCTACTAATTCTTTCTTCACTATGGACTGCAGCTGCCTCTGCTCTATAAGATGCTTATCTGATACTTTTGTCGATTGTGTTTGTTAACCTCGAGAACTGCCTAAAAACAGTTCTTTTTTTATTGCTTATCTATCATTTTTTAATAAATCACTCATAATTCTAAGATAACTTTCATATCGCTCTTTACTAACATTTCCTTCCCTAACCTCTTGCTTTATTTTACAACTCTTTATTTGCTCATGATAATGAAGACAATCAGCATACTTACATTCACCTCTAAATTTTTGAAATTCTTTAAAATAATCTTGTATTTCTAAAGCT
>CALVQO010000060.1 GCA_944358145.1 uncultured Bacilli bacterium
TAGTACGAAAACTCTCTTTTTCTCCCTTCTTCTTAAATCTTGGATAACTACTAATTTCTTTTTCAAACAATCCAAAACCAACCATTAGATCAGTAATGGCATTCTGAAGAGAGCAACTATCTACTTCTTTTAAGAATGGATATTCTTTTTTCAATTTTGGTAATTCTTTTATTAAATCAAATTTTGTTAAATATTTATTATTTCTTTTTAAATCTAAACAATAATTATAAACAAATCTTGTACATCCAAAAGTTTTATGGATTAATACTATTTGTTCTTTACTTGGATACAAACGAAATTTATAAGCTCTATGTATTTTCATAATCATTATCACCCCTGATAATAGCATTATACTATAAATACATACGTTCGTCAAGGACAAATTTTAAAAAGACACGTATTTTTTCATTAACTTTCTACATAACTAAAGTTTCTACATAAAGATAAAAAAACTACTTTTACAAGTAGTCTTATTTTCTTGAAAATACGATCATAGCAATAAATCCTAAAACTATGGCACCAAATACACAATAGACAATTATGGTAGCTACCATGCTTGGTTCACTGTATAAATCATCTAATGTTCTTGCTTCTACTTCTAATTTAAAATCTTCAATTGTACTTGCTACAACATCTTCATAGCCACCTTCATTTGCATATTCTTCAGCATAGTCAAATAATTCTTCCCATGTTCCAGAGCCATATCCTTTAATATATTCACTACCTACTACAAAAAATGGTGTACCATAATTATTGGTTTTATCTACTTCTAATTTGTCTGCTACTTCATCTTGTAATTTAGCATTTTCATCATTTTCCCATACTTCATAAGTTACAATTTCTACATTTTCTGGTATTTCATCACGATGTTCATTAATGTATTCTAGGGCATCTTCACAATGACTACATTTATCTCCTCTAAATAAATAAACAGTTATTGTATCTGTTGCTGCACTAGCAGTACTTGGTAAAATTAATAAACTAGTAACCATTAATAATGTTAATAATATTTTTTTCAATTGAATCACACCCTCTTTAAAATTATAACAAACATTATTTTTTTAGTAAAGATAATTTTTTGTACTATTTTTATTTAACCCTTCATATTTTTAATTAGAAAGATGAAAGATGGTGAAATTTTGGAAAAAAAAGAATTGCTTGAATCAATAGCCAAAAGAGGGAATGGAAGTATTTATCTAGGGGTTGTAGGTGCAGTTAGAACTGGTAAATCTACTTTTATTAAAAGATTTATTGAAAATTTGGTTGTTCCTAATATCACGGATGAATATGAGAAAAAACATTGTTTGGATGAAATACCACAAAGTGCTCAAGGTAAAACAATTATGACTACAGAGCCGAAATTTGTTCCATCTAATGGAGCTGATATCCATGTAGATGAATTTACCACTAATATTAAACTTGTTGACTGTGTTGGATTTGTAATACCGGGAGCTCAAGGCTATGAGGATGAAGACGGAAATCCTAGAATGGTTAAGACTCCTTGGTTTGAAGATTCTATTCCGTTTGTAGAAGCGGCTGAAGTTGGTACGGAAAAAGTAATTAGAGATCATGCGACTATTGGTATTGTTGTAACTACTGATGGTTCTTTTGGAGAAATTCCTAGGATGAATTATGTAGAGGCTGAAGCGAGAATTATTAATGAATTAAAAGAAATTGGTAAACCTTTTATTGTTATTTTAAATAGTGTACATCCTACGAATACAGAGACTGTTAGAATTGCTCGAGAGATGGAAGATGCTTATGATGTTCCAGTACTTCCTATTAGTGCTGAGAAAATGAATGAAGTAGAAATTATGGAAATTTTAAAACAAGCGTTGTATGAATTTCCTGTCATTGATATTAAAGTTAATGTACCAGAATGGATCGATGCTCTTCCTAAAACACATGAAATTAAAGCTCATTTCTTAGATAAAATTAAGGAAAGTGTAATTAGTGTAGAGAAAATTAAAGATATTGATTTTATCTTAGGTCATTTTTCTGATAGTGAATATATTTCTAAATCTTATATTAGTGAGCTTGATGCAGCGACTGGTACGGTTACAATTAATTTAGAGACAAGAGAAGAACTTTATCAAGAAGTACTTGCTAGTATTATGGGGGATGCGGCAACTACTAGGGCTGGATTAATTAGAATATTTGCTAATTATAAAGAAACTAAAGAAGAAATGGATTCAATTAAGGATGCTTTAAAAGTAGCAAGAAGTTCAGGATATGGAATTGTATACCCTACTATTCGGGATATGAAGTTAGAAACTCCTGAAATTGTAAAACAAGGAGCTCGTTATGGAGTTAAATTAAAAGCTACAGCTTCATCTATTCATTTGATGAAAGTAGAAGTTCAGTCCACTTTTGAACCAATTATTGGAAGTGAAGCTCAAAGTAAAGAATTAATTAATTATCTTATGAAAGACTATGAGAAAGATCCTAATTCTATTTGGCAAAGTGAAATATTTGGTAGAAGCCTGGAAGCTATTGTTCAAGAAGGAATACAAGCTAAACTATCCATGATGCCGGATGCTACTCGTTATAAGCTTAGTCAAACCGTTACTAAAATTGTTAATAAAGGTGCTAATAATTTAATTGCTATTGTACTTTAAAAAGGCTTAATTTCAAACTTAAGCCTTTTTTTATCTTATTGTAAAGTACATGAAATATGTGTATTTTCAAAACCAATTTTTGATGAACATATGTATTTGTAGTATAATATTATTATCAAGGGTGAAGATAATGAAAATACATCAAGCATATCAATTTTGTTTGTATTCAACAAAAGCTCAAGAAGTATATCAAAAACTTAAAAATGTTGGAAAAAAGGCAGTAGAAAAAAACTAACCGTGAGATTAGGTGAATTAAGGTAAGTTAATTCTTATGTTCTACTTCGTATGGTGATGAAATAGTTCCATTTCCTGATTTTACTGCTACATCAAAAGATAAATTTATTACCAGTCGAACACTATATGAGCTAATCACATTACCATAAATTAAATCACCAGCGAATGTTACATAGTAAATAAGAGCATAAGAGCCAGAAAAATAAGCTGGAGACATGGTCCAACAATGGTTTCCTGTATATAAGTAATATCCATAATTACTGTTATTATCAGTTCCACCAGCATATATTACTTCATCTGCACTAATTAAACCAATTTTGGTTTGATATAAATCATTGTCGTTATTACACTCAAAACTTGGTTGAGGTGTTGTACGTAATCTTTCACGTGCTGCATAAAAAAGTGATTCCCCAGCAGATACCCAGTTACTGGCCGTTTCCCTGTCATTACAAAATCCTGGAGTATTTGTAAGCATATTATCATATTGCTGTAAATTATTACTATACCATGTATCTAATACTCCTTTCATAGTACTTTCTGTTCCACTATTAGTATTACTTGGTCGTTGACTTCCCTCTGTATACCTGAATCCGACATATTCACTTCGATTATATGAACTATTGAATGCACTCGTCTGTATTTGGGTATATCGTGTACTTCCATCATCATAACCATTAGCAAGTACTGTTTCTTTTCCCGCGGCATCTATTTTGGATTTTTCTCCATTATAGATGACTCTAACACTTCCATCTTCGTTAATTCTGATTATTCTCCAGTAGTATCCTGCAAAGGAAAGATAATTGTCTTCGACATCTCCTCTAAAGTAATAGGTTGTTCCAAGGCTTGTTTGTTCTTCATATAATCCTACGGTTGCTTCTTCGCATCCACTGCTACAACTGGTTTTAGCAAAATTTGGTGTTCCTTCTCCTCTTTTCGCGTTAGCAAGTATAGCATCTTTTAATAAGTATTGCTCATCAAAATATAATGTACACTTTGTTCCTTTGGTTGTATATGGGCTTATACTAAATGATTTTGTTTCACTATTATAATTTAATGTTAAATTATCAATTGTACTTCCATCTTTATATGTACATGTACTTCGAGAAGTATCTAAAGTATAGTTTTTTGAACTATCTAATTCTGTTGCTTCTTCTCCATCAATATATAAACCAACAATATTTAAATCAGCTAAACTATAATTAATGGTTCCACTCGCTATGGGTATATCTGCTGTTGTTCGATATTTTGCTCTCGTAAAATTAAGTATCACTGCTCTGATCAGTAGTACTGCAATAACTCCTATAATAATATTTCTTTTAATATGCCTTCTTTTTAATACCTCAAATTCCATAACTACTCTCCTTAACGAAAGCTATGATGTGTTTCCTAGCTTACATATTAATTATATATTTGGGTATATTAAAAGCCAAGAAAAATGTGTTATTTCCCTATATAAAACTTTTTCGTTCATTATTATTGTTAGAATTATTTTGGTGATTTAGGTGAAATTTGATAAACTTTCGGAGATTAGAGAAGAGCATAATTTATTGCAAAAAGATATAGCTAATCTATTGAATGTTTCTGTAGGAACTTACGCTATGAATGAAGAAGGTCATGATACAATTACGCTAAAACATTTAATTCAATTTTGTGATTATTTTCAGGTTTCTCTTGATTATGTATTTAATTTTACTCAGATGAAATACTATGAAAATTCACTTTCTTCTTTTCAGGTAAATATTTTATGTAATCGGTTAAAAGAAATTAGGAAGAAAAATAAATATACACAAGTTATGATGGGTAAGCTTTTAAATATTGATCATTCTGTTTGGTGTAGATATGAACAAGGGAAAACTTTAATTCCTACTAGTTTTCTTTATATATTTTGTCAAAAATTTCATGTTTCTAGTGACTATGTTTTAGGTAGAATCGATGAAGAAAAAAACTTTAGATTTGGTGTCTAAATTTTTTATATTTTGAAGATAATATTCTTTTTATTTAAGTAAATTACTACTCCTACAATTAATAGAGAAGCTGCTATATATAAGTAGTTAGCCATTCCTGTTTCAGGATTTTCTACATCTACTCCTGTATCAGGAACGGTATCTCCTAATACTACTCCTTCATAATCACCATTAGGATTTATCAGTTCTATGCTAGCATCATCATTAATTTCTGTTGTGTCACTTACATCTGTTGGTATTTCAGTATTTTCAATACTTGTATACACTCTAATTGATGCTTGAGCATTTAATTTAGCTCCTAAATCTATCCATTTTTCACCATTAGTTGATAAGTATGATACACCATCAGTTACTTCGAAATTACGATAAGGACTAGTCTGGGAAGCTACACTCATTGCTACAGGAATTGTATCATTCATATTACTATCTGTTTCATATTTAATAATAATGGAGAATTTATCGGTTGCATAAATATCTTTAATTGGTTCAATACTCATATATCCAGCATGAGAAGTTGTTCCACTTGCAATTTCTTCATGATTTTTTAAAGAAGCATTACTAGCATAATAAACCGTATATTTTATTCCTTTTGTATTAGTAGCAAAAGTTATTTTATCAATTTTTTCAGTATTGGTAGTTTTTTTCGTAAATATATTAGCGATATAATTTACATCTGATTTACTACTTAAAGTTACATTAGTTCCTAAATCATCATAATAATATACTTCATCAGAAACATCTAAATCAGTATTATAAAATCCAACAATATTAGTACAAATGTTAATATCATCATATGATACATAATAATAACCATTATCTCCCATGTTTGTTCCATATGAATTTTTAACTATCCATGCACCTTTTCTACTTGCTTTATTCGTAAAACTAGTTACTTCAATTGTATCATCCCAACCTACTATAGTAACAGCGTGATTAGAAATGTTATTACCATTATAATAATAGTAAGAGCCATTTACATAATCATTATTATTTACATTAAAGTAGATAGAAGCAGCTAGAGCACCATGATTTACTAAATATTGCTTAATTGTTTCTATACTATTCTCATCACATGAACCTTGAGAATTATTTAAATAAAATATATCATCTACATCTACAGTTGCTGATTTATCTATAATGTCTATTTGATTAATTGTGGTTGTTCCTTTAATTAAATTGGTAATTGTTTGAAATGGTAAAGTATCTTCACTTATTGGTCCCCAGTTATTTAGAACATAGGCTGCTGCAAATTCTAGTTTTCCACCACTGTTAAAGTTTCTGTTAAATGTAATAAAACTTGGCGTATATAGTGAGTTTTGCGTCATTAATTCTAAATGGGCTACACTTAAATAGTCTGTATCCATATTATTCTTTAATAGATTAGATTCAATAGATGCTAGAGTAGAAAAAGCCCAACAGTCATCACTTATTCCTTGATCTCTTACTCCTAATATGTATTCATCTTGTAAAGTAAAGCGATCCATTGAATAACTTTTTGAACTACCAGTTAACCCTCCTTCATCTACTTGCTTACACATGCTAGGCATTACTGTATTTGCCCGTTGTTTTTCATCTAAGTTTAACCAAGCTATATATTCATCTGAATACTCACATAGTTCTAAGGAAATATCTGCTGCTTTTACATTAGACATTCCTAAAAATAATATCGTTATTAATGCGATCGCTTTTTTCATCTATATACACTCCTTATCCTTTATCTAAATTATAACATTATTTGGGAGAATTCGACACACGTTTTACTTATCTTGGCAACTTATTTACATTCAAAAAGATGTTAC
>CALVQO010000061.1 GCA_944358145.1 uncultured Bacilli bacterium
ACTCCATGACTATCTTCACTAAACACACCTATAATTCTCCATAATTCATCATTGAATAAGACATAATTATTTGGATCTGCTCCTATATACCTTAAATTTCCATAATCATCATATGCTAACATGTTTGGATTAGTGTTATAAGCTTCTTCTATTACATCTACTGCTGGTATTCCTTTTGATTCTTCAAAATATAAAGAACATTTGGTTCCTTTAGTTGTATAAGGAGCAATCGTAAATGTTTTGGTATCACTATCATAGTTTAATGTTAAATTTTGAATTGTGCTACCATCTTTATAGGTACAGGTACTTTGATCGGTATCTAGTGTATAGTTTTTAGAACTATCTAATTCTTCTGATGCTACTCCATCAATGTATAGTGCTACAATATTTAGATCTGCCAAGCTATAATTGATTGTTCCATTTACTAAAGGTATTGATTGTGTCACTCGGTATTTTGCTCTGGTAAAATTTAGTACTACGGCACTAATAATTAGTACTGCTACTACTCCTATCATAATATTTCTTTTTAAATGACTTTGTTTTAAAGTTTCGAACTCCATTCTTCTTCTCTTCCTTTCCTTTTGGCATCATATCACATTTTAATAGATAATACATGGTATTCGACAAACGTTGTCAAAACTTTTCAATTTCTTTCTACTATGTTTTTCTATGATATATTTTTACTATACATTATTATTGAGTGATTGTCAATTATTTTGTAATTTTATTTTTATATTTTGTTATATTTATTTACTTTTTATTCCTTATCACTATGTGTAGTTCTCTGTTTTAATATTTTGTGTAAAAATGGTTACATAAGAAAGAGAGTTTTAAGATGATGAGACTAAAAAAGGTAAGAATATATACTGATTTAAAGCAAAGAGAAGTTGCGGAAATTCTAGGAGTATCTAGGAACAGTTATAACATGTGGGAAAGAGAAAATGATTTAATTCCATTAAGACAATTAGATAAGTTTTGTAATATCTTTCATGTATCACTAGATTATGTTTTAGGCTTCACTGATGTTTGGGAATATGAAAATAGTAAAAGAATTGATCCTAAACTACTTGCCAAAAGAATCAAAAGAGTAAGAAGAGAAAATGATTTAACTCAAGATGATTTATCCAAAATACTTAATATTACTCGTTCTTCCATCAGTAAATATGAAAATGAAATTAATTTAGCTCTTACTTCTTATATTATTGGTTTTTGCAAATACTTTCATATTTCTGCTGATTTTATAACGGGAAGAATAGATGAAGAAATAAAATTAGATTTAGTAAAAAACTAATCTAATTTTTTATTGGCATATTTTGCTACTTGATTTAAAACAATTGTATGCTTATAATTAAGTTATGGTGATGCACATGGATAATCAAGTTTATTTACACAGAAATTTTTTATGTATTGATCTAAAGAGTTTTTTTGCCAGCTGTGAATGTTTAGAAAGAAATCTTAATCCTTTTACTTATCCCCTAGTTGTTGCTAATCCCAACCAAGGAAATGGCGCCATAACTCTAGCTGTCACTCCCTATTTAAAAACTTTAGGAGTTCCTTCAAGAGGAAGACTTTATGAAATACCAAAAAATATTAAATATACTATTGCTAAACCAAGAATGAATCTTTATTTAGCTAAATCCAGAGAAGTTGTTGAAATTTATTTAAAATATGTAGCTAAAGAAGATTTACACATCTATTCTATTGATGAATGTTTCTTAGATGTAACTGATTATTTAAAATTATATCAAAAAACAGATGAAGAATTAGCTTTAACTATTCTAAAAGACATAAAAGAATCCACTGGATTATATGCTACCTGTGGAATTGGTCCTAACATGTTACTAGCTAAGCTTTCTATGGATATTGAAGCCAAAAAGAATAAACTTTTTATTGCTAAATGGACTTATGAAGATATTCCGAATAAATTATGGAAAATTAGTCCCCTATCAAAAGTTTGGGGAATTGGTCCAAGAATGGAAAAAAACTTAAATCGCCTAGGTATTTATAATATGTATGATTTAGCCCATTATGACCGATACAAATTAAAACAAAAATTTGGAGTAATTGGTACTGAGCTTTGGAATCACGCTAACGGAATTGATTTAAGTAGAATTAAAGACATGGAAAAAGTTACGGATAAATCTTATTCTCATAGCCAAGTCTTATTCAAAGATTATCATGGTGAAAACATCAAAATCATCATTAGAGAAATGGCTGAAGTACTAAGTATTCGCTTGCAAAAAAATCATAAAACTTGTTCAAGTATTGGTTTTGGTATAGGATACTCCAAAAGCATTGGTGGTGGTTTTTATCATCAAATAAAACTAAATGAACCTACTGATTTAGAAAAAGTAATTCTAGCAAATTGTCTAATGATATTAGATAAATTTTATGATAACTTACCCATTAGAAAAGTAACGATTTCTTGTGGCTATTTAAAAGACAAAGAAGGAGTTCAATTAAATCTATTTGATAACTTACAAGAAATAAAAGAACAAGAACAAATTAATGAAGCCATACTAGAAATCAAAGACAAATATGGAAAAAATGCTCTTCTAAAAGCATCTAGCCTATTAAATGATTCCACCATTAAAGAACGAAACAAAAAGATAGGAGGTCATAGTGCATGATCGATCGTGGTTTTATCAAATGGCAACCATTTAATTCTCTTACCCCTTCTAAAGATACATTAAAAGAAATTGAAAAGAAAGAAACATTAACAAAACCAACATTATTTCCTGAAGAAATAAAAATAATTAGTGATGCCCTAATTAGTGCTTACTATAACAAAGATAATATTATCATTACTTATTATGAAGCAGGAAAAATCACTAAAATTAATAGTACCATCAAAAAAATAAATCCAAATTCTAAAACGATAGAACTTGGATGCAAAAAGATTCTTTTCTTTAATCAAATCATTCATATTTCTTAAGAAGAATAAACATAATAATATAACCAATTATGATAAATTAAAGCAGCAGTTGATCGCCAAGAAAAAATTGGCTCTTTATTAGGATCATCATCTCGATAATAATTTTTAGGAGGTTTAATTGTTAAACCTTTTTTTATATCTCTTCGATATTCTAAATCTAAGGTATATAAATCATATTCAGCATGTCCAGTTAAAAAAACTTTACTCTTATCTTTAGCCTCAACAATATAAACCCCTGATTCATTAGATTTACTAGTTAAAATAAGATCTTCTCGATCTGCTAACTCCCCTTCTATAATACTGCAATATCTAGACTGAGGAACATAAAAATAATCATTAAGCCCCCGAACCAAATCCGTATTTTTAACTAAATAATGCTCATAAACACCAGATAATTTTTCACTTAAATGATAACGATTAACCCCATAAAAATATTGAAGTCCAAACTGAGAAGCCCAACACAAAAAAATAGTTGATCTAACATGAGTTTTCGTATATTTAAAAAACTCTTTTAATTCTTCAATATAATAAATATCCTGATAAACAATATGTTCTAATGGAGCCCCAGTAATAATCATTCCATCATATTTTTCATCTTTTATTTCATCAAAAGAACGATAATATTGGTAAAAATAATCTTTCTTATCATCTAATACTTTAGTATTCAAATAAATAAAATCTATTTCTACTTGAAGTAATTTAGTATCTAACACTTCAATTAATTGCCTTTCTGTATCTTCTAAAGTAGGCATCAAATTAAGTATACCCACTTTTACATGAGGCTTACTCAAATCAAGTTCTTGAATATAATCTATCTCATCTTTTATTTTATCTAACACTTCTAACTTTTTATTTAAAAGAACTGCCATAAAATTACCTCTTTCTTTAAAGTCTATTATTTATTATATCAAATAATGAATAAATAAAAATAAATTTAATCATCTCTTTACACATCCTTACTCATGATTTTCAAAATCAAATCATAATTATCATCTAAAGCCATCTTATTCTTCTTAATTTCTCCACATTTACTACACCGATAAACAATTTTCCAAGTATCTTTCTTCCCTTTTTCTACATCAATAGGTTCCAATATTCCTAAACAAGTACATGCCCGATCACCAGGATAAATATCTATATGAATACTAGAAAGACAATTAGGACAATGATCTCTAGCCGTATAAGATAATGGTTTTACTTTACTCCCACAAACCTGACAAGTAAAACCCTCATCGATCATCGAAAACTTTTTTGTATCCATAATTAATTAAATTTAAAAACCTTTCTAGCAAGACGATATCCAGGAATTGCAATAAAACGTGGCATTCTAGTTAACTTAGCTAATCGAATATGTTGAAATACTTTTTTATTCTTCTTCTTTAAATAAGCCCATAAATCTTTTATTTTCTCCTTACTTTCTTTTGTATTAGCAAGTTTTAAAAAGATCGTAGAAATAGTCATCATCATATCAAGAGAATGCACTAAATAATGTTGTAATTTAGGATTAGAAAAAGAATAAGGATCAAATAAATCAATCATGATTTTAGTAATCTTAATTTGTTGATCAACTCTACTAATCATTACTTTTTCATTCACAGACTGATCTGTTCTTCCAATAAAATAACGATAAAAAGGAACATTTAAATAATACATGGTTTTAATATAAGGAAGTGGATAATAAACAAAAATATTATCAACATAAAAAGTATGCTCTGGCAAAGATAAATGAATGTCTTTTAATAATTTTGTCCGATAAATAACAGAGTGCATCAATAAATATTGACTAACCTTAAATTTACCAACCATATCCCAAGTAAATATTTCTTTTTCTGGTAAAATACCTAGATAATCCATTTCTTTAGAACATCCATCTTTTTCATAAACATAATTGACAACCAATAAATCAACATCTTGTTTTTTTAATGTCTTAATTGCTTGTTTAAGTGCATCTTCATCTACCCAGTCATCACTATCTACTACTTTAAAATATTTTCCTTGAGCCACTTTTAACCCAGCATTAACTCCACTTCCATGACCACCATTTTCTTTATCAATTACCCGAACTATTTTAGGATACTTTTCTTCATAACTTCGAGCTATTTTTAAAGTATCATCCGTTGAACCATCATTTACAATAATTATTTCAACATCACTACCACCTACCAAAATAGATTCTATCGCTTTACTCATATAACTACTAGAATTATAACAAGGAATAACAAATGAAATCAATTTCATTTCCAAACACCACTTTTCTTCAAATATTTAACCGCGAGCATCATTTCTTCTCTAACAATTTTATTAATTTCTAAATCACCAGGATGCTTTAACAAATATTTTTTCATTTTCTTCAAAGGAACATAAGTAAGATAAAATCCCCCATTCTTTTCCTGATCATCTAAATGCACATTTTCTAAATGATAAACTTCATCAGTAAAAATAAAATAATAATATATTTCAATACTACGATTATTCCCAATAACTGGATAATCTTTCAAAAAGTACTTTAGACAAAAAAAGGGTTCATAATCCTGATTCAAAATAATCCCTGTTTCTTCCAAAACTTCTCTTTTCAAACCTTCATTTAATGATTCCCCTTCTTCTAAATGTCCTCCAGGAAATTGAATCGTGGTAAAAGCCTCAGCCAGTAAGATTTCTTTTTTACTATTAATCATTAAAGCTTTTACTCTAATTACTTTGTCATTAATTTCACTTTCTTTTATTTTATCATAATTAAATATTTTTGTTTTCATATTCTACCACTATTTATAGTTTAACTTAAAACGAAGAAGAAAACCAGTAGTTAAGCACAAACTTTACACAAAATAGATGAAAAAATACACGTTTTCGTGTACTTTACTATTGCTCATCTTCCAAAAAATATTCTGCTAATTTTGCATAGTTATCTTGACTATTTAAACAAGTATCTATTAAATAAGTCTTTTCATGATTTAATTGATATTCCCTCATTCCCCTTATATAAAACTCTTTATTTCTATCTTCAATATAAAATGGCATAATATCGTTTGCTAAACACTCTCTAAACATAATCATACGGCCTACTCTACCATTCCCATCTTGAAACGGATGAATGGTTTCAAACTTTACATGAAAATCAATAATATCCTCAAAAGTTTTCGGAATTTTTCGATTATATTTTTCTAATAATTTTTTCATATCCTCTGCCACTTTACTAGGTAAAGTAGTTATTATATTTCCTACAAAATTTCTTTTAGCTTTATACTCACCAACATTAAACCATTTTTTCTCATCATCAGTTAATGTTCCATTTTTTAAAATAAAATGAAATTTTTTAATCATTTCTTCTGTTAAAGGCATTTCTATTGTTTCTAACATATATTTAAATAAAGTAAAATGATTCTTTATTTCCGTAACATCCTTTAACACAATTACTTTATCCGAATTAGCTAAAATAGTTCCAGTATCATAAATACTAGCTGTTTCATCAGGAGTTATAGTAGATCCTTCAATATGATTAGTGTTATAAGCAAAATCTAACTGAGTCTTATGATAAAGATTACCAGATAAACCAATATTCATTTGCTCGATAAGCGCTTCTTTAACACGTGATACTTCCATCATTCATCATTCCTAACTTCAAAATATTATACCATAAAATCCGAGAAAAATTAACCCTATACAGGAAAAAGCAACAAAAA
>CALVQO010000062.1 GCA_944358145.1 uncultured Bacilli bacterium
GTTCATACCCGGTAGGTCGGGGGTTCGATCCCCTCCGTCGCTACCATAATGTAATAGAACTAGAAAAATCTAGTTTTTTTATTGTTCTTGAATATCTTGAGAATAGATACTACTTTCCCTTTCAATAGTACCTCCATAAAAATTAGGAACTTCCCCTTCTATCATCATAGATGCTATAACAGCATCATATTTCAAAGTAATTTCTTCCATATCAAAAGGGCTCATAATTTGCGTTTTAAATTCAATATAAACAAATAGCTCTACTAAAGCATTATTAAGGCCATAATCAGTAACTTTAGTTTTTAAATTCGTAAGAACAGAACCAACAAAATTAATTCTAACTGGTATCTTAGGTCCCAAATTATAAAAATACAAATTTTCAAAACTATTACCAATAGGAATAGATAAAACCATACTACCCAGTTCATGAGACAATTCTTCATCCAAATAAGCAACAGATACATTACCATCTTCTAAACTTTCAAAAGAACTAGTAAGTATTGATGAGATTTGATCAAGAACTAAATAAGCTTGATCTAAATTAAAATCAACATAAAGAATTTCTCCCAAATCATTTTTCTCCAAAATTAAAATATCTTCCAAATTAGTTTGATTAAAAACAGTATGATCAAGTTTATCTGTAATAAATCGCTCCGTAACTCGAGTAACTTCACTCATACTAATTTGAACTAAAGACTGATTTAACTGATTAGTAAACTTAGATAATAAAAAAATGGTAAATAATACTATAAAAATAATCGTAATCAAAATAATCTTTGATAGTATTTTACCATGATATATACGTGTACTTTTAAATCCATTTCTCATGTTAAAGTATATGCACTAAAACAAAGAAAGATTTAAAAATTTATTTAAAAAGATAATAATGCCGGCAATAAAAATAAGACTAACAATAACAATAATAATATAAATTAAAGCTCGACTAGATTTAACTTCTTTCTTTAAATCATTAAAATCATCAAAATCGCTTTGTGTAAATTGTAAAGTACTAGTTAAATCTTGTGTTTTATTTTCCATAATAGTTGGCTTAATTTTATCTGCTTCCTCTAAAGACATGATTGGAGATGTCTCTCCTACACTTTCTTCTTCTTCATGCACACCATCTACTACAACAGTATCATCACTACCCTTTAAATCAGTAAGAATATCTAATGGATCCAAATCTTTTTCTTTCTTCGTATTTTTTACTTCCAATTCTTTAGCTGTAATCGTATTAATCAAATCCATAAGTTCATTATTCTGAGAACTTTTATCTTCTTCTTCCTTTTCTTCTCCTTCAATATCCAAACTATTTAAAATATCAAATTGTGTATCACGAATTTTCTTTAATCTTTCTTTTTCATAATCCACTTCTTTTTCACTTCGAGCACGCTCTAAAATAGCATTAATATCATATTCTCTTGTTTCATCTAAACTAATATTTGGTTCTTGATATTCCTCATCTTCCAAAACAATACTTCTTCTTTTTGGCTGTTTATTATATTTTGTATCCAAAATCTTCTTAATTTTTTCAACATCAATATTTTTAGCATTATTATCAAGAACTGTTGCATTAGCTTCGATCTTATAATCATCTACTTCATACTCATCAATATTTTCATAAAGTTTTTCATTTTTTTGCTGTCTAAGTGCAATATTATTATTTTCTTCATCATAATATTTTTCCATTCTTGTTTTCATGCTTCCACGATCCTTCAATATAATGATAACATATTTTTTTATGATTTTAAAGGCTTTCTGTTTTCATTTTTAAAAAGTTTTGATATAATTAATTTGATAAGGAGAAGATAAGATGAAAAAAATAATTGTAAATGACGAAGCATGTATTGGTTGCGGAGCATGTGTATCTATTGATCCTGAACATTTTGAATTTAATGATGAAGGATTAAGTCATACAACAAACAATGAAAATTTAGAAAGTACAGATCTTGCCAGTGCCATTTCTTCATGTCCTACTAGTGCTATTAGTATTGAAGAAGTTGAAGAAACAGCAAATCAAGAAGAAAATAATGATGCTTGTGACTGTGAAAATTGCCATTGTACTAACAGTGATACATGCAGATGTCATCACGAAGAGGAATAATCCTCTTTTTATTTGACAAAATTTGACAAAGCACTAAAAGCATGGGTATAGGAATAAATTCTTATCAAAGACTTAAAAAATAGCAATTAAACAAAATATGGCTATTTTTTTAATAGAAAAATCTGTTTTTTAAACAGATCATTTCAAACTATATAATTTCTTCACTTCTTTAATAGAAAGTTCTCGATATTCACCACTTTTAAGTTTTCCAATTTCTAAAAAAGCAAGTCTAATTCTAGATAAACGAATTACCGGGTGTTTTAATGTTTCAAATATTTTTTTTACAATATGATTTCTACCTTCAATAATAGTAAGCTCAACCAAAGAAGTCTGATGGTCAAAATCTTTATCTTTTATTTTAAAATTTTCAATTAATACTTTTCTACCTTCTATGAAAATTCCATTTCTTAAACGATCAATATCATCTTTATTCAATAATCCTTCTATTTTAGCAATATAAGTTTTAGGAATTTTATTAGCCGGATGCGTAAGAAGATGAGCTAAATCACCATCATTAGTTAAAAGAATTAACCCTGTTGTATCATAATCAAGTCTTCCTACTGGATAAATACGCACGTCTGTATCAATATAATCAATTACAGTAGGTCTATTTTTATCATCATGAGCACTAGAAATAACTCCTCTTGGCTTATTTAAAAGATAATATTTTTTAGTTACATCAGAATGTATGATAGCCCCATTAACTTCAACGACATCATTACCACTAACCTTTGTTCCTAATTCTTTAATCACTTGTCCATTCACTCTAACTTTACCTTTTAAAATCAAATCTTCTGCTTTTCTTCTTGAAGTAATACCTGCATCTGCAATAACTTTTTGTAATCTTTCCATAACTACCTCAAATACCCGAATAACATATAACTTAAGAATGCTACTAATAAAACTAGAACAATAGCACCATTAATTCGATCACTTTTACGAGATTTACCAGGAACACCTAAAACCATTGTAATAAGATATCCTCCAACTAACCCACCAATATGACAAAAATTATCAATGCCTGGAACTAAGAAGCCAATTAATAAGTTAAGAATAATAATAGGAATAACTTGTGTCTTTAAAACAGTTCCTAAATATAAACGATAATGATAGCCAAAATAAAGAAGTGCCCCAAGAAGACCAAATATTGCTCCACTTGCCCCAGCCGAAATACTAGAGTGAACTACAACAGATAGTAAAGAACCTAATATTCCACTACCAAGATAAACAACTAAGAATTTCCACTTACCCAAAAATCCTTCCAATTGTTTACCAATAATCAGTAAAGAATACATATTAACAACTAAATGAATAAGTCCAATATGTAAAAACATAGAGGTAGCTAGTCTCCATATTTCACCTGCTTGAACAAGTGGTCTAAAATTAGCACCAAATATAAGTAAAGTAATTGTATCCTCACTACCATTACCCCATATATACATAGCAATAAATACTAAAATACATAAAGCAATAAGAATTGGTGTAATAACCATTTTCTTAGGTTCAAATATTTTAGTAAAAACTTTATTATCTTCTACAGTTTTTGCATTAATATCATTAGTAACATTAACAATTAAATCAATACCCTCTTTATCTTTAATTAACTTATCTTTAATATTAGGAAATATTTTAACAATATTTTTATCTTTCAAAATCCCATCAATATCCGTAAACTTAATTGAAGAAATATTTTTATCTTCCTCATTCATATGAACATTATCTCCAAGATTAACAAAAATATTTAAAGTATTCATACTAATAGATAAAGTTTTTTTCTTTATTTGTTCCATCACTTTCTTAGTTTTAAATAAATCAAACTTATATTGTTCATCATTATGAATATAATTAGAATTTATTCTAATTATACGATAAGGTCCATCTAAATTTTCTAACCAAATCTCATCTTTTACACCCCTAACAACGATAGGCGTATAATTTTCCTCAGTAATAAAATAATGAACTAAAGACATAACAATTTCATCATTTTTATTTAATATATTAAAATGCATATTATTCACCTCACCTGTACTTTTATTTTATAACAAAACATATATTTAGTAAAGAGGTGTAGCGATGAGTTTGATATTTTACTTAACATTTATTCTATTAATTTCTATTGTAACTTACTATTTCATTTACAAAGAAAATATTGATCATGATAATTTATTTTATATTATCTTAAACTTTATTTTTCTCATCATTTTACCACTATACTATTTCTATTTTGAAGACTTAATTTATAGTTTTGTAATTAGTATCATGCTATTTATCAGTGCCTTTATCTTAAATCTCAAAATAAAAGAAATATTTCATGAAGTAAAAATATTTCCTTTAATATATTTTATCATAACTAGTTTTATTTTAGGAATAATTTTAAAACAATTTTTATTCTTCTAAATGATCCAAAAATTCCTCAAAATACTTAGGAAGTGGACACACAAATTCCATTCCTTTTTTCGTTATAGGATGAACAAAATTCATTTTATAAGAATGTAAGAACTGACCAAAACTAGTAGCCTCCCTTTTAGAATATACAGGATCATTATGTACAGGATATCCAATATAAGCCATATGAACCCGTATTTGATGCGTCCGGCCAGTCTCAAGAATACAGCTAACCAAAGTATATTGATCATACCTTTTAAGTACTTTTAGATGAGTTACTGCATGTTTACCATCTTCTACTACTGCCATTCTCTCACGATTTTGCTTATCTCTTCCAATAGGTGCATCAATAGTGGCACTTCCTCCCATAAATACGCCATCTAAAAGTGCAATATATTCTCTTTTAATTCTTTTATTTTTAAAATCATCGGCAAGCATTTCATGAACCTTGTTTGTTTTAGCAATTAAAAGAAGTCCACTTGTATCTTTATCTATTCTATGAACAATTCCTGGTCTAGCTTCTCCTCCTATATCACTTAAATTTTTTGTATAATACATAAGCCCATTCACTAAAGTATTATTATAGTTTCCACTTCCCGGATGAACAACAAGCCCACTAGGTTTATTAATAACCATTAAATATTCATCTTCATAAACAATATCCAAATCCATTTTAACAGGCAGAATATTGTTCTCTATCTTCATTTCTTCATCATGAATTATAATTTCATCATTTAAACTAACTTTATAACTAGCTTTAACTACTTTTTCATTAACTAAAACTAATTTAGAATCAATTAATTTTCCAATATATTCTCTTGAATAATCTAAAATACTAGCTAAATATTTATCAATTCTAACATCACTTTCATCACTTACTACTTTTATCACGCTTATCTTCTCCTTTAATGACTGCTACAACAAGTAATAATACTCCTACAACAATTGTAACATCTGCTATATTAAATATCGGATAATCATATCCAAATAGTTTAAAATCCAAAAAATCTCTTACATATCCTAAAAAAACACGGTCAGCTAAATTAGAAAATATTCCTCCAAATAAAAAGCCAAAAGCCAAGTTATTTCGAAAATTATTTTTAAATCCAAACATAAATTTAATAAGTAAAAGAATTGCTATAACACTAGCCACAATAAATAAATAACTATGATTACTAAAGATACTCCAAGCTCCACCTGTATTATGAGCAACCGTAATATAGAAAAAATTTTTTATCACTGTAAAACTTTCATGAAGATTCAAAAAAATTTCTACCAAACTTTTACTTACTTGATCGATAATTAAAACTAAAACTGCAATAATGTATGTTTTTTTATTCAAGTTCATCACCTCTTCAAGTATACCACAAAATTACAAATCTACCAAGATAACATCTTCACCTATTTTAACAATTTGCCCAATCGTAACATTAAATTCCGGTTCACTTTTAAATAGTCTTTTAAATAAGTGACGAACCATCACTGTAAAATAAAGAATTTGACCAGCTTCATTTACCTCAGCATCTATAATAGTTCCTAAATGTTTTCCATCTTTTACATTAACAACCATTTTTGACTGCAAATCACTCAATCGCATATTTATCCCCTATTTAAAATTATGACAAATAACCAGAAAAAAAGAACTTATTTTTAAAATTTGCATATACTAGTGACATTAGTTTATACAACAATTCTAAAACTTCATATTATACAGTGAAAGGAGGAAAAAATGAACGAAAATAATACTGAAACAGTTTATACAAATCCAGATAAAAACTGTTGTTGTGAAATTGTAAGATGTTGTTTCAAATGTTCAGGTCCAACTGGACCTACTGGAGCTACTGGACCTACCGGAGCGACTGGACCGACTGGTGCAACTGGTCCTACCGGAGCTACTGGGCCTACCGGTGCTACTGGTCCTACTGGTGCTACTGGTCCTACCGGAGCTACCGGACCCACTGGAGCTGTTGGTCCTATGGGTGCAACCGGGCCTACGGGTGCTAC
>CALVQO010000063.1 GCA_944358145.1 uncultured Bacilli bacterium
CCGCCGTATACGCGGACCGTACGTACGGTGGTGTGAGAGGGGCAAAATAAGTTAATTATTTTCCTCTACTCGATTTTCTTTATGTGTTTATGTTGACTTAAACTCTAACTTGTGGTAGTATAAACACTCGAGGAGGTTTTTGAGTTTATGAAAAAGTATCTCAAAGGTTTATTTGCATTTGCAATTATGTTATTTCCAATGATGGTAAATGCAGAATCAATGACTGGAGATGTACCTACATATGATGAAGCAAATAATATTTTAGTTGCTAATGGTACACCTATTGTTATTGAAGAAGAGAATGGTAACACTTACGTTACTTGGGAAGGAGGTAACAAACAATTAGTTAATAGCGAAACTTCTATTGTCGGTGGTTATCATAATCCGTGCGATATAAATAGTGCTGATGGTTCATGCGATATTGATTTAAGTAGTGTTTCTATTACTATGAATGGTGGTTCTGTTAGAAGTATAATTGCTGGTAATCAAATTACTGCTGACTATGCAAAATATTCTAAGATTCATGTTGATAATATTCAAGTCACAGTAAATGGTGGTATATTAAATGGAATATTTGGCTTAACTGATGGTAGAACTGCTTTAGGATCAAGTTATTATGAGATTATTAACGAGTATTATACTGCCGATAATGTAAAAATAGATATTAATAATGCAGTGGTAGGATATGTTATTTCTACTTCATCTTACACTTATATTGATAATTATGAAGTAAATGTGAATAATTCTACTTTAACTGATTCGATTTATGCTCTTTCAATGGGAAGCAATGGTAGAATTAATAGTGCAAAAGCTACTGTTATAAATTCTAATGTTAAAACTATTTCAGCTGGGAATCGTGCTATGATTAATACTTGGAATCTTGATATTAGCGGTAATTCAGTAATTGGTGATATTTATGCTGGTTCTTACTATCCATATGAACAAACTGCTTTAGGTTCTAATAATTGGAAAGGTTTTGGAATTGGCAGAGTGGACTATGGACAAGTTGGAGAGATGAAATTTAATATTGGTGAAAGTGTTATTTATAATAATATTTATGCTGGTTTCCAATTTGTTGATAAAGAGCTTTTTGAAGAAATATATGCTACAAATATTGCTAATGGTAATGGTGCTTTTAGTGGTATAATTAACAGTGAAGTGGCAAAAGTAATAATCGATGCTCATGCTAATCCGATGGTTGATGCAGAAGATAGTAAGGTTTCAAGTATGTTTGATGATAAATATACAAATGTTACTGTTATAGCAAATTATCTTAAAGTTGATGAAGCAATTGATAAAGCTAAGGCTATAGATATTTCTTTATATACGGAAGAAAGTGTAAAGGTATTAAACGATGCAATTAATGCTGTTGTTCGTGGTTTAGATAAAGATTATCAAACAGAAGTAGATGCAATGGCAGATGTGATTAATAGTGCTATTAATGAATTAGTATATAAAAGCGCTGATTATACAGAAGTTAATGAAGCTATTGAAAAGGCAGAAGCAATCGATAAAACTTTATATACAAAAGAAAGTTTAGAAGTATTAGCAGATGCTATAAATAGTGTGGATACAAATAAAAATATTACAGAACAAGAAGAGGTAGATGCAATGGCAGATGCTATTGTTAGCGCTATCAATACATTAGTATATAAAAGTGCTGATTATACAGAAGTTAATGAAGCTATTGAAAAGGCAGAAGCAATTGATAAAACCTTATATACAGAAGAAAGTTTAGAAGTTTTATATGATGCATTAGATTCGGTTATTCTTGATTTTAATATAACTAGACAAGAAGAGGTAGATGCAATGGCTCTTGCTATTATAAGAGCAATTGATGGCTTAGTGTTAAAACCTGAAGAAATTCCAGAAGTACCACAAACTTATGATGGATTTGTTCCAACTTTTGCTATTATTATAATTAGTTTGAATTGTTTGTTTGGAACTGTTATTTACTTAAAGAAGAAGAATAAAAGTATTCGTGATTTGTTTGTAGAGAGTTTATAATTGACTCTCTTTTTTCTTGCATTTCTTTTTGTTGTTTACTATAATGATGGAGAAGTGGGGATATTATGATTTTAAATATTAGCGGAAGAACAGATATAGTGGCTTTTTATATGCCATGGTTTATGAGTCGATATCATGAGGGATTTGTTGATGTTAGAAATCCTATTTATCCTAAACTTGTTAGTCGTATTTATTTTAATGATGTTGATTTAATTGTTTTTTGTACGAAAAATCCTCATCCCATTCTACCATATTTAAAAGAAATGAATAAGCCCATCTTATTTCAAGTTACTTTAACATCGTATAAAAAAGATATAGAACCCAATGTTTTTGATAAAAAACAGGTAATTTTAGATATTAAAGAAATATCTAATCTACTAGGAAAAGAAAATGTATATGTTCGGTATGACCCTATATTTTTAAATGATTACTATACTATAGATTATCACATAAGAGCATTTGAAAAATTATGTAAAGAGTTAGATGGGTATATAACTCATATGATTGTATCTTTTATTGATGATTATAAAAATGTCAGGGAAAATATGAATGTTTTACGTATTAAAAATTTTACGAATGAAGATTTTAAAAAATTAGGTTTATCTTTTAGTAAAATAGCTCATACTCATAATATGACTGTTCAAACTTGTAGTGAGTATAATACGCTTGAAGAATATGGATTTATAGAAAGTGATTGTGTGCCCAGATGCCTTGTAAAAAAAATAACAGGAAAGAATTATTCAAAATGGAAAGGGAGAAATAACAGGTATTGTGGATGTGCTAGTATGGTTGATATAGGAAACTATAACACATGCATGCATTATTGTAAGTATTGTTATGCAAATTTTAATGAAGAACAAATAAAAGAAAATATGAAAAATCATCACCCTGATTCAACCATGCTTGTTGGTTATTTAGAAAGTGATGATAAAATAAGTGTTAGAAAAAATTGATTTAATATAGATAATTGTGTTAATATTATTTTGAGGAAGTGATAAAATGTATCGACTTGAAGAGGGCTATTTACTTGCTAGTTTATTAAAAATGAAGATAAAATATTTTCGTGAATACTTTGTAACAAATTCGGAATTACGGCGGTTTGAGCAAGAGTTGTATCAAAAATCAAATGAATTAGATATTCCTATAGTTTGTGTTTCACAAGATGATTTGGATGATTATTTTACTTATCAGGGAAGTCATGGCTGTTATGTTATGAAAGAAGGAATAGGGTTAGCAGATATTTTAAGGAGATTTGAAGTCTATTTGCCAGTTGAAGTTCTACAACTTTTATATACAGATGAGTTTATGCTAGAAATGTTTATTAAAGTAGAAGAACAAGAACTAAAAGCGGATGAAGGAACATTAGAAAAGAAAAACTTGCTGTTACAGCAATTGGAATTAAACAGTTTGAAGTCTAAGGAAAAAACAAGATAGTTATTTGATAAAAATAATAATTAATAATTCGGTTAATAGATTTTGAGTTTCTTTATCTAATTTTTTGAATTCTTTTATTAGTTTAAAAATTTCTCTTATTTTTATTTCTTTGGTATCTTTAATATTGTTGTTTTTAAATATGTTAAATAAATTTTTGACTAGATTGATTCTTTCTTTTAAAGAAAGTTCTTCTAGTTTTTTTGTTAATTTTTGCTGTAATGCTTTGCTTCTTTTACTTTGGGTATCACGAATTAGTTTGGTATCTTTACATTGCCAGTTAAAAGCATCATGTTGTAATATACTTAATCCTTTTGATTTTACGACAATATAATCGGGAGTATGATAAAGAAGCATTCCGATAATACTTTCTTTGGGAACAACCATTTTTATTTTTGGCTCTATTTTTTTGTATGCCTTGGATTCAATTTCACTCTTTAAGAAGCCTGGACCATCAAAATTGGTTATTTTTAATACTTTTCTTCTAATCCAAAAGTGGGCATTCATAGCAGCACAAATAGCTAAATTACCACCTTTTGAGTGACCCCCAATTCGTATGGTTTTGTCTAATAAACCAATTGTCTTATTTAAATAAATAGAGGCGTATTTTTGGCTAGCTCCAGGATAAAGATAAGTCATTTTAAAATCTTCTTCCCAACCTATGATAGATGTATCAGTACCGGCAAAAGAAATGTAAATGCTTTTATCAGGAAGCTTCATTGTCATAGCTCCAAATTGCATATCATCGTTTACTACTTTCATGTAATTGTAAAGTAGGGTATCTTTGTATCTTTTGCTATCCTTCATGATTTCTAGCATTTTAAAAGTATTACCAATAAACATCCCTCGATAATTTTTCTTCTCTTTATGTAATTTTTCTGCTGCTTCTTTTAAAGTGATTTTACCATTTTTAAAAGCCGGAACAATATTCGTAAAATCTATATATGTTAAAAGAGAAAAGATTAAATTATCTATTTCGTTAAAAGGGTATTCCCTAAAAGTTTTATTTCTATTCTTTTTGATATAATCTATAATATTCATACCAATCTCCTTTTTTGGTACTTCATTATATCATATTATAGAAAATTTATTTCATTATTATTTAAGGTATAGTTTATTTCATAAAACTTTTTTAAGGCTTGATATAAGAAGTAAGAATCTTTTAAGCTAATAACTTCAAAACTAGAATGCATAGCTAGCATGGCTAGACCAATATCTAATGAATTAATACTTAAATGTTTTAGACTAGCACCGGCTAAAGTTGAACCAGTAGCATAGTCATTTCTTGAAGTGTAGTAAGAATGTTTAATATTTTCGCTTTCACAAATATGCCTCATAATAGTAGAAGAAATACTGTTGGTGCTACTATTTGTCTCTTTCATAATCATAATACCACTATTTAAGGGTGGTGTGTTAGTATGGTCTGATAATTCATCGTGATTAGGATGTCTGGCATGAGTATTATCAGCGCTAATAACAATAGAATTATTGAGAGTAATTGGTAAATCTAAGTTTAGATTAGCACTTATTTTTTTTAGAGTATCAATTAAAAAATTAGAATCAGCGCCTTCTAGTGTATTTGAACCAATTTCTTCACTATTAAATACGACTAATATATCAATATCTTGGCCTTGAGATTTTAAAAATGCTTCTAATCCAGCATAAGTACAAGATAAGTTATCAATTCTAGGACTGGCTAAAAATTCATGATTAATGATTACGGGCTCTTCTTTATTATATAAAAACAAATCATACTCAAATAATTTATCTTTTATATTGGTATAATTTTTTATTAAATTTTCTATTGTATTTTTTTTATTTAAAGAAATGATAGGCATTAAATCAACTTCTGTATTTAAATCTAAATTAGAATTAGCTGTATCATTTTGATGGATAGCAATACTAGGTATGATAGCTACAGGTTCTTTTAAATCAATGATATGACTTTGATATTTATTTTCTTTTTGAGTAATAATTCTACCAGCAATAGACATTGGTCTATCCATAAATCCATAGTTTAGAATTCCCCCATAGGGAGCAATATTTAATTTTTGATAGCCATTTTCATAATATTCAGGATTGGGTTTGATACTAAATGAGGGAGTATCACCATGAGTACAAACTATTTTGAATTTGTCTGCTTTTTTGTTTAGATGAAAAGCTATGAGAGAAGCATCGTTTCGAATGATAAAATATTTTTTGTTATCTAAATTCCATTTTTCATTTTCTTTTAATTCTATATAATTGTTATTTAGTAATATTTTTTTAATTTCGTTAATGCAAGTAAAAATACAAGTTCCTTTTTTTAAAAATTCTATTAGTTTTTGATTAAAATCGTTCATAAAATTCACCAATATTAGTATGAACTTAAAAATTATTATTATAAGTGCTTTTCACTAATTTCTCTTTGTGTTATACTATATTTATAGGAGGAGTATGTTTATGAAACGTATAGGTTTAATTGGGGTTTGTTTTGGGATGATTCTACTTTTAACAGGTTGTGGAACAAAAAAGTTAGAATGTTCTATGTCTCAGGAAAGTATGGGTTATCAAATGAATTTAACTTTCGATTCTGAAGATATGCTTGATACTGGGGTTATGAGACAAACATTTAAGTTAGCAGAAGATGAAGAAGATACTTTAGAGGAAGGTGTTCAATATTTAAAGGAACGCTTTGAAAATAATGACGAATTTGAAGGCTTTGAAATTCAAGTAACTGATAATGGCAAAAATGAAGTTTATGTAGATATCGCTTTTGATGCTTCTGAAGTAAGTGACATTATGGGGGAAGAATTAGATGAATCTGCTACATATGATAGTATTAGAGAAGAACTAGAAGATTCTGGATATGTTTGTGAATAATTATTCTAATAAAAAGGGAAAAGATGAAACCGTAGGTGATTTCATCTTTTTTGTATTAGTTGTTAATTTTGGTAACAGTGAATGATCCTGAATAATTATCGTTTGGTACTAAT
>CALVQO010000064.1 GCA_944358145.1 uncultured Bacilli bacterium
AAAATTAATCCAATTATACTGTAGATTATTATTTTTTGACATATAACTTCAAACCTTCTTTTTTATATTATATCATAGTCTTGTTAATCTGTGATTATTTTTTTGTTAATATTCTTCTTAAAGATTCACCTTTATGGATTTGTTCAGCGATTAAGTATTCTTCCATGTGTACTTGTTGATAGTCATAATCCAGAGTACATAACCCTTGATAAAGCTTCATGAATAAAACGTTAAATGGATCATATCTTGAACCACTATTTCGGAATCTTACCGTAATTACTCTTGGATCATAGAGCATTAAATCAGCTTCATTTTGATATTCTTGAGGAATAATGGGTTTACCAAATTCTAATTTATAAGCATTTTCTAATCTTTTTATTTGAACAAAAGGAGTTATTTCTTCAGCATATTCATCACTTTTCCAAGTTATTACACCATTTTGAATTAATAATTGTTCAGCCTCTTTTTGTTTTAGTTTTTCTTGAATTATTTTTCGATTTTCTATTTCTTTTTTTAAATTATCGTGATAGTCTTCATCATTCATTTCACTTGTAAAAATAATATGGTTTATTTCTTCTTCCGTTATTGGGCCAAATATATCTGCTGTTATAACACGATGATATAACTCATCGAATAAGGCATATATCTCATAGTTATCTTTTCCTATCATAAAACTAGGGTCTTGATTAAAATTTTTTAATGAAAAATATAAGTCTAAATTGCCTCCAAAAAAGATTGATAATGTTTTATCGTCATCTCTTTTTAAATTAATCACGTAATAATTTTCATCTATTCTTTCTTTATATAATGGATATTTTTTTACTTCTAACCTCTTCATTTTAACTCTCCCAATTCCTTTTCATATTAGCACATTAATCTATTTTTCACAAGTAAAAACAACTTGTTATCCTATCTCTTTTAGTGTATAATTATTTTAGAATAGGTGATTTATTTGAGAACTTTTGATTTTGAAAATGTTAGTATTGTAGAAATTGTTAATGATATTATTTTGGATGCTATAAATAAAAGAGCTAGTGATATTCATTTTGATCCTCTTGATGAATGTTTAATGGTTCGTATTCGTATTGATGGTGAATTACAAGATTATGCTAAAATTCCTAATATTTTAAAGAAAAATGTTATTACACGAATTAAAATTATTAGTGGAATGAATATTACAGAGACAAGAATGCCTCAAGATGGAGCAATAAAAAATGTTATTCATGAGATGTCTTTAGATTTGCGTGTTTCTTCCCTTCCTTGTGTTAATGGTGAAAAAATGGTTATTCGTATTTTGGATTACAGTATGAGTTTAAATGGACTTGAGAATTTAGGATTTTCTTCTACTAATCTTAAAAGACTTGAGGAAATGGTTAAAAAGCCAAATGGACTTATTTTGGTTACAGGTGCTACGGGTACTGGTAAATCTACTACTGTTTATGCGCTCCTTCAAAAACTTAATACGAAAGAGCGAAATATTATAACCGTTGAAGATCCTGTGGAAATGAAAATAGAAAATATTAATCAAGTTCAAGTACTAAGTGAAATTGGACGTACTTTTTCCCACACTCTACGTAGTATATTAAGACAAGATCCTGATATTATTATGGTCGGAGAAATTCGGGATAACGAAACTGCTCGTATTGCAGTTCGAGCTAGTATTACTGGTCATCTTGTTTTATCTACCGTTCACACTAATAACTCTTTAACTACTATTGAAAGATTAATTGATATGGAAGTAGAACGTTACTTGCTTGGTAGTGCTTTAACTGGTATTATTAGTCAAAAATTAGTAAAAAAATTATGTCCTAAATGTAGGAGTACTAGACCTACTACTCCATATGAAAAAAAATTATTCAAAAAACACTTGGGTATTACCGTTAATGAAGTATATATCCCAGTTGGTTGTAAACATTGTAATCACGGATATATGGGTAGAATTGCTATTCATGAAGTATTAAGTATTAATGAGGAAATACGTGAGGCTATTACAACTAATGTAGAGAGAAAGAAATTGAAAGAATTGGTGTATCATGCTAAGAATGATATTACTACTAGTTTCGAAGATGGACTTGCAAAAGTAGTTGAAGGTTTAACTAGCATGGAAGAAATTATGAAAACCGTTGATATTGAAGCTGATGATGAACTTGAAGTATAGAAAAACGACTCCCTTTATTTTGAAGTCGTTTTTTTTAATATTTTTTTGATTAGTTTGGAAATATAACTTACGATTAAAATAATAATGTATTCTAAAAATAAATATAGAAGCATAATCTTATAAGTGAAGTTTAAATTATTGGTATGATGATAATAAATAAAAGGAATTAAAATAATGATTAATAATAAAGTTAATTGAATGATATTTTCTTTCCAAAAACCTTTCTTTAAACTATTTCGTTTCTCATAAAAGAAGTTAACAAATAAATATAAGCACATAATAGCAAATAAATATTGATCAACAAATTCACGCTCAAAAGAAGCAAAATACCAAAAAAAGATAATTAGTAATAATGTGTCTAAACGAAATATTTTAAAAATGTTTTTGCTTAGATATTTTAAAGAAAACGTTTGATAATGTTCATTATTTAAATTACTAATCATACTTACTACAATTATTAGAATCCATGGGATAAAAGTTATTAATATTATGTATTTTTCTATATCCATATCTTACTCCTTTCCGTATAAACATCCACAATAATCTTGACGATATAAATTATAGATTTTACTAAATTCAATGCTTTTTTTATATCCATCTTTCTTTTTAAAATCACCATAAATATAATTAATATTTAATTCTTTACTAATATGCTTTCCTATTTCATTAATTATTTCACTATTTTTATGAGGGCTAACGGTAAGGGTTGTCCCAAAATATGAAAAACCTAATTCACATGCTTTTGAAGCTGTTTTTTTCATTCTTAAATAAAAGCACTTGTTACATCTAGCCCCACCTTCAGGAATATTTTCTAATCCTTTGGCTATTTCTTGAAATGATTCATGATCATAATCACAGTCTAAAAAATTTATTTTTGCTTCCTTATATTCATTTAAAAAACGAATTTGTTCATTTTTACGATGATGATATTCTTCCAATGGTTCGATATTTGGGTTGTAATAGAATATCGTAATTTCAAAATAATCTTTTAAAAAATCAATAACTTGTGTAGAACAAGGTCCACAACAACTATGTAATAAAAGTGTTGGTTTATTCGTAAATGTTTTAACTAATTCTTCTAATTTAGTTTGATAATTAATTTTCGGTTTCATCAGTTGCCTCACCCCCATCAGTATTTGTAGAATCTTCTTCATCACTGCCAAATGCTTCAAATATAATATTATCAGCATTATAACTATCTAAATAAACTGTTCCATGTAAAGACCCTACCGTAGCAAAAATTTGTTCATAATCATTTAGACGTTCCATATTAATAATATTTACATAAACATGGTTGGTATCATTCATTCTTAGTAAAAAGCGATATTCATCAATTGTAATGTCATTGCTGATATCAGGATCATATTCAATTTCATTAATCATTTTAATAATATCTGGATCTATTTCATTAAAAGAAGCGATGAAGTCATTTAATATATCTGTTGGTACGTAATTTATTAATGTTGGTATTCCTAAATATTTTGGATTATTTTCTACTTCTTTTTTATTACTTAATACTACTTTATTTGTATTTCGATTATAAAATAAAGGTCTTGCTTCGGTTATTTTAATTGTTAATTTACCAGTTAATGTTTTTTTAATTTCTACATCATCTACTAGTTCTAATGAACTGATTTTTTCTTCTAACTTACTTTTACCTATTCCAAATATGGCAGGATAATCTTTAATTTCTGCTGCTTCAATAATTTCATTATCAGTAAGTAAGTTTGTGCCTATAATATATATATTTTTAATTTTCATTGTAAAAATGGTATAGAAAAGCATTACTATTAAATAAATGATTAATAGTAATAATAATAGTGCTTTAATATTCAGTTTTCTTTTTTTTACCCTTTTTACTTTTTCCATTTTTACTTCCAATCAATTATTTCTTGTTCTAACACTAAGTCAACATTAAATTTTTCTTTTACTTGTGTATGCACTAATTCTATCAAATTTTTGATATCATTGCTAGTGGCATTACCTGTGTTTACAATAAAATTGGCGTGTTTTTTCGATACCATGGCTCCACCAATACTCTTTCCTTTTAAACCGGCTGCTTCAATTAGTCTACCAGCATGATCATTTAGTGGATTACGAAATACACTTCCTGCTGATGGCATGTCTAAAGGTTGAGAGGCATTTCTTCTTTCTTGACGATCACGAACTAGTTCCATTGACTTTTCTTTGTTTCCTTTTTCAGCGATAAAAGTTGCTTCAATAATAATCCATGGTTTACCTTTTAAATCAGTATGACGATAAGAATGTTTGATTTCTTCTTTTTTTATTTTCTTTATTTCAAAATTTTCATCTAATACTTTTATCTCAACTAAAGAATCAAATATTTCTTTATTGTATGCTCCGGCATTACCTACTATAGAGCCGCCTACAGTGCCTGGTATATTAATGGCCCACTCTAAACCAGTTAAATTATGATCCATTGAAGCACAGGCAAGAGAACCCATCATGGCTCCTGCTTGACATATAATTTCATTATCTTTTATTTTGATTTCTTTTAGGCCATCTAATTTAATTACCGCTCCATCAAAATATTCATCGATAATGATATTCGAACCTGCTCCTAAAATAAAATATTTTATTCCTTGTTCTTTTAAGTATCTTAGTATATTTTTTAATCCTTCTAAAGTTTCAACTCTAATTAAATATGCTGCAATACTCTCTAATTTGTATGTATTCAAATTTTTTAAAGAAGCATTTTCGCTTATTTTTACTCCTTCTATTTCTTTCATTTTGCTAAACTCCTAATCTCTTTAACAATAATTTCACTACTGTCTGTTTTTCCTAAATTTCTTAAATTCATTTTCATAATTTCATATTTTTTCTTGTCATTTAAAAGATCAGTTACCATATTAAATAGAACCTCTCCATTTAAATTTTCTTCTTCAATCATTAGTCCAGCATTATTTTTTACTATTTCTAAAGCATTATAGTATTGATGATTATTTGCTACATAAGGACTAGGAATAAAGATAGCTGGTAGGTTTAAAGCTAGTATTTCACTCATTGTGGAAGCTCCAGCTCGAGTGACAATTAAATCACAATTTCGCATTAACCCAGCTAAATTATCTAAATATGGTAATACTTTAATATTTGATGAAAAACGGGTTCCTTTAATAAAATCTTCATAATGACTCTTTCCGGTAATATATAAAACTTGATAATTGCTTTTTTTACTTAATCTTAAAAATTCTTTTAGTTTTTCATTTACAGAACTACTTCCCAAAGAACCAGCGACAACAATTACTAATTTTTTCTTTTGATCAAAGCCCAGTTCACTTTTTTTGATTTCTTTTGTCGTTAAAGCGTTTTCACCACAAGGATTACCAGAATAAATTACTTTATTTGCTTTAGGAAATTTGTTTAATGTGCTTAAAAATGAAACTGCTACTAAATCAATTCCCTTAGATAAAAATTTGTTGGTCTTGCCAACGATACTATTTTGTTCATGTAAAAAAGTTTTAATGTTTAATTTTTTTGCAGCCTTTAAAACAGGATATGTTACATACCCACCAAATCCTAATACAATATCTGGATTAAAATCACGCAATAACTTTAAACATTGATGATAACTTTTGGTTACTAAAAAGATGTTTTTAATATCTCTTAAAATATTTTTACTAAAACCATAAATTTCAATTCCAACATAATTAATTCCTCTTGCGGGAATAATTTCGCTTTCCATACGATTTTTAGTACCAATATATAGTACCTCTAAATGTTTGTCTTCTTTCTTAAGTTTTTCTAGTACCGCTAAAGCTGGATAGATATGGCCACCTGTTCCTCCAGCACTAACAACTACTTTCATAAACTCACCTCTCATTTAATTATACTATAAATTTCAGAAAAAACTATCTTTTTTTCATCTTTTGGCCTTTTTGTTTAATTTCAAAAGTAAATTGACATTTAAAATATAATTGTACAATTTAGTATGTCACAATATTTAGTCAAGGA
>CALVQO010000065.1 GCA_944358145.1 uncultured Bacilli bacterium
TAAATAATAAAGCAAGGTTGATGTAAAAAAATGATTCTTTTCTAGCTTTTAATGAATAAATAGTGTACAATTATATTGGATAGGGTTGATTACTCATGTTTCAAAACTTTGATGTTCAAAATAAACTTTCACTTGTTGCTAGTGAACAATATAGTGATGTTTTTTATGAAAAACAAACTAATACTTTATTTATTCCTCGTAATCATATTAACTATTTAGAGTTATCTACTTTCATTCAAAAGTACTTTTATTCTGATTTAAGAATACTTTCTACTTGTTTAATTAATGAAGAGATTATTTTAGCGATTAAAAATAATCCACATCTTGTTTTTGTTCGTTTAGGTAGTAAGAATGATCCTTATACTCTTACGAGGAGTGTATTTGATGTGCTAAATGCTTCAGATAGTTTATTTTCTATTTATACTGATTCTGTTTTGGGAGAATATAATACTGAAGAAATGGGATATTTGCCTTTTTTTGAACAATTAGTTGTGCAAAAATATTCTATTTCTAATTTATTAACTGATCATGAATTTTCTTTTTATGAAAGTATTAATGCTCAAGAGTTAGAATATTTAAAGAAGTATTTGCCTAATGAAGTTAGTATATATTTTCATTATGGGGATTATGCAAATATTATTCAAGTTATTCAAGCATTGGAAGATAAACAAATTCGTTTTTATTTGCAGAAATGTGATGATTTATCTATTTATTCTAAAGAGTTTTCCCTGTTATTGAATAGAGGAGAAACTGTTAATTTTATGCAAGATATGGATTTTTCGCAATATATTAAGATCGATATGCTTTTAGAGTTAATGGTTAAAGATATTAAAGAATCTCATTTAAGTCCATATGGAAAGTATTTGGGGGTATATGAGATCGTTACACATTTTAAAGGATATTTGGAAAATGAAGAAAATTTTAAAGATGCTAGAGAATTGGAATATCTTTTATTTAATGATTTTTATGTTTGCTATGGAATAAGTGAATTAATGAAAGCTTTATTAGATAAAGTAGGGATAAAATCTTATAATGTCAAAGTAGATTTTTATAAAGAAAAAGAACAATTAGATGCTTTAGAACAAGCTAAGTTAGATAAACAATTATTATATCAGGAACTTAATCATCAAAATTATATTTCACCTCTACTTAAAAAAGTTAGTAATACAGCTCATCATTCTAGGTTGTTAGTTAAGTTAAATGATCCTAAATATGATATTGATGGTATTTTTATTGCGGATCCTACATGGGATAATTCCCAAGATAGACATTTATTCTCTTATTCTTTAATGACATTTTATGAAATGAAATTAGAGTTAGTGGAGTTTTATGAAACTGATGTTAGTATCTTTGGAGTTACTAACACGAAAGAATATATGGAGTTAATTGAAAGAAGAAGTAATGCTATACCTTATTTTTTAACTATTATTAAGGTCATAGATCCTAACTATTATGATTATTTAGTTAACACTTATCAATTAAATATCCGTTCTATGGATATGATTATGGATATTTATCATTATATTATTCGTTATACTAAACATCCTGTTTCTAAAGATAATAAAAGTAAGGCAATAGAAGTTTTATTTACTTTTATTTATCCTTTTTTAACAGAAAAGGAAAGAGAAAAAATTTTTTGGGAAATACATCAAGATAATAATATGGAGAAAGGAAAAGAAAGATGATGGAAAATAAAGATATTGAAATGCAGTTAGAAGAGTTAAAAGAAAAAATTGTTGATTTAGGGAGGTCTCTTTGACACAGAACAATTAATTTTAGAAAAACAAAGATTAGAAGAAATTACTCATCAAGATGATTTTTGGAGTGATGTGGATGCTGCTAATCAGATTTATCGTGAGTTAAAAAATATTCAAAAGAAATTAAAGAACTATGATGATTTATTAGATCAAGTAAATTTATTGTTAGAATTATTATCTATTGGAGAAGAGATAAGTGCTACCGAAATAGAAAATTTAAAAAATGGTGTAGATGAATTAGAAATAGAAACTTTATTAAGTGGAGAATATGATGATGCGAATTGTTATTTAGAAATACATCCGGGAGCAGGTGGTACTGAGTCTTGTGATTGGGCTAGTATGTTACTTAGAATGTATGAAAGATTTTTAGAAAAGAATGATTATCAATATAAGACTATTGATTATCAAGCTGGAGAGGAAGCGGGGATTAAGAGTGTTACTTTACTTATTGAAGGTGCTTATGCCTATGGATATTTGAATACAGAAAATGGAGTTCACAGGTTAGTTAGAATTAGCCCTTTTGATTCTAATAAAAGACGTCATACTTCTTTTGCATCTGTTACGGTAACGCCTGTTTTTGATACGAGTATTCATATTGATATTAAAGATGAAGATTTAAAAATAGATGTTTATCATTCTAGTGGGGCTGGGGGTCAGTCTGTTAATACTAGTAATTCAGCTGTAAGAATTACTCATTTACCAACGAAAACAGTTGTTACCTGTCAAACAGAAAGAAGTCAATTACGCAACAAGGAAATAGCTATGGAATTATTGAAAAATAAACTTTATCAACAAGAATTAGCAGAACAAGAAAAAAAGAAAAAAGAAATTAGTGGTGATGTTAGTAATATTGATTTTGGTAGTCAAATTAGAAGTTATATATTAGAGCCTTATAAATTAGTTAAAGATCATCGTTCTAAATATGAATCAACAGATCCTTTAAAAGTTTTAGATGGTGATCTTATGCCTCTTATTAAAAGTGTATTGAAAACAAAAAAATAATGTGATTTGCATTATTTTTTTATCTTATAAGATAGTACATGAAATATGTGTATTTTTTAAAATTAATTATTGACGAACTAAAATCCAGCAGAAAAAAACTAACTGTGAGGTTAGGCGAATAAGGTAAGTTAATTCTTATGTTCAGGAATTATTGGAATTTTTTCATACTATTTTAGAGATACATAAATAGGCTTATTGTGTTTTTGGCATGTAATGTTATTGTGGGAAATCTTAAAGTTATTTACTAAAAGAAGAAAAAGTGTTAAAATATAAAGCAAGATTTAATTTGAAGGTGTTTTTTTCAAAAATTTCTATAAATAATTTTGAAATCATCTTGAATTTAAAGATAAACAAATCCCATAGTAAATAACTTTAAAAAAAAAGGATGGAGGTAACAAATGGAGCTGAATTTAAAAAAAATACAACGATTAGATGCACATGAAATATTAGAGATATTGTTACCTACAATTGACAAACTATATAAATCTGTTGATTATACAGGAATAACAAAAGAAGATTTTTATAATTTGGTATTAAATGAGATTGATAAATCAAAAAAAACTTATAACGGTGATATTGGCTATATAGAGTATATTAAAAACAGCATGAATATAGTTCTAGTTGATCAAATTAAAAAGAGTCTTTTAGAACCAAAAGCAGCAATAATTATTATAAATAACTATATAAATAAACATTTAAAAAAGAGTTTTGTATATGAAGATTCTATAAAGAATTTTAAAAAATTAGAGAAATTTTTTGAAACTTACGATTATATCCCTAATCCAGATGTATTACTTCAAATAATTAGAGAAAATATGGAATTTTCTCAAATGATAGAGTCTGTTATGAAAAAATTTAAAACCCAAATCATTTCAGGAAATTTGGAAAAAATATTTGATGATAGCACAATTATTTTGATAATTGAAACATATTGTATGTCGAAAAACATTGATATAAAAGAACCTGAAGAATTTGAAAAAGATAGTATTGACTCAGGAAATTTTGAACTAACAGATAGTGTAAAAACATATTTACGAGAAATAGGTAGAAGACCATTACTAACATTAGAAGAAGAAAGAAAATTAGCTCAGCGAATATCAAAAGGCGATAATTATGCAAGAGAAATATTTATTGAAAGTAATTTAAAATTAGTTGTAAGTATAGCAGAGAGATACATAGGTAGAGGATTATCATTTTTAGATTTAATTCAAGAAGGCAACCTCGGATTAATAACTGCTGTTGATAAATATGATGTCAGCAGAGGCTTAAAATTTTCAAGTTATGCAACTTATTGGATAAGACAAGCAATTACTAGAGCAATAGCCGACAAAGGAAGAAATGTAAGAGTTCCAGTATACATGTATGAAAAGATAGGAGCTTATAAAAAAGCAGTTACTAATTTAGAAGCAAGATTAAATAGACAACCAATGATAAATGAAATAGCGAACGAAATGGGATTATCAATTCCAGAAGTAACAAAATTACATAAACTTCAAAGCGATGCTGTAAGTATGAATACATTGGTTGGTAATGATGAATATACTGAATTAGGAAACTTTATTCCAGCGTCAGAAGAAACCCCAGAGGATGTAGCAATTGTAGGTAATATGCAACTTCAAGTAAGAAAGTTGTTAGAAGACTGTAATTTAAAACCAAGAGAAATAGAAGTACTGATGCTGAGATTTGGATTTAATGATAGAGAACCAATGCTTCTTGAAGAAATTGGGAAGAAAATTAACATAACAAGAGAAGGAGTGCGACAAATTGAATCAAGAGCATTAATGAAAATTAGAAGATCTAAACATGTAAAAGCATTAGCTGAATATATGCAGAATCCAGATAAGTCATTAGAAAATATAGAATTCTTTAGAGAAAAATATAGAGAAACAAGAAATCCACACAAAGCATTTTTAAAAGAATTAGGACAAACACAAGGGAAGGAGAAAAAAGAAATGGCAAAATTACAAACAATTTATCAGTATTTTAAAGACTATACAAAAGAACAAGTAGATGCGATGCTAGAAAAATTAACAGAAGAAGAAAGAGTATTAATTACATACAGATATGGAGAAGATTTAAGCAATCCAACAGCTGGGAAATTAACCAAGGAACAAACAAATAAATTCTATGGAAGTTTAGTACCTAAGATGAGAAGATTATTATCTAATCCAAATAAAGAGAGAAAACCAAGAAAAAAGGAACAAGAACTCCAAAAAAAAGAATCTAAGAGTGAGTACATTCCTGTCGCTTCTACTATTCCTATTCCTTCTGAAACACAAAATGATAGCAAAAATATAACAAAAGAAGCTTGCGAGACGGTATTAGAATTATTAAGAACCCCAACCTTTAATCAAATGATGAGTGTATTGTCAGTTAAAGAAGCCATAATAATTTCTTTAAAATTGGGTTATGTAGATGGTAAATATTTTTCAACAGAATCAATAGCTCAATTTCTAGGTATAGAAGTACAAGAAGTTATAGACACAACAAGAAAAGTATTATTACTATACAAAGAGAATATTAATCAATTTATTGATAATGCAATTGAGATAGTAACTGAGCAACCAAAACAATTAGTAAAAAAATCTTAATAGTTAGATAATACCATTATTCTTTTATATGAGAAAAATGGTATTTTTTTAAACTATATATATAATGGTACTTTAAATTAAAAATTACAAAGTAATTCACTTTGAGATTCAGACTGTTGATAAAGTCAATGGTCTTTTCTGTTTCTAAAAAAAATAATGTATAATAAATGTGCGAGATAAAACTTTATTCTAACCAAATAAGAGTTACTTACTATCTCGCTTTTTTGTACAAAAAAAATTAAGATGGTTAGAGTAAAGAAAGTAAGTAATAAAATGATCAGTATAAATAAAAATGTGTATTTGGAAATATTGGAAGAAACCAAAACAAAGTATAGAGCATTAAGAAAATTAGGAATATTCAAATATAATGCTTACATGGTAGCGAATACAAGAAGGGGATATTATTGGGTAGCGAGTACAGTAGTGTTACATATAGCAATATCTAACAAAAGATTAAACAAAGAGGTCTGGTGTTTCCACTAGACCATTATCAAAAAGTACATACTGTAATATAAATTGAACCGTCATATACGAGGACCGTACGTACGGTGGTGTGAGAGGAGCAAAATAATTTATTTATTTTCCCTCTACTCGATTTATAGGAAAGTGCATGAAATACGTGTATTTTTTAAAATTAATTATTGACGAACTAAAATCCAGCAGAAAAGAACTAACTGTGAGGTTAGGCGAATAAGGTAAAATTAATTCTTATGTTCAGGAATTATTGGAATTTTTTCATACTATTTTA
>CALVQO010000066.1 GCA_944358145.1 uncultured Bacilli bacterium
CCAATAATCCAATTAAGTTCACCTGTATCATAATCTATATTAATAACAGCATCTTGATGTCTTCCTGATAAAGTAATGGAATCAGTCGCTTCATCATACCAAACTGAATTATTATGGAGCCAGTCATATTCTACCCAGTTTTCACTTTTACCATCTTCCATATTTAAGACATCTTTTAAATCCCAAGCCTTGACAATCTCACCGGTATTCATATCCACTTCCACAATGTAATCTTCAACTGTTCCATAATCATTATAAAAATCATCACTAGCTACTAACAAATTACCATTAGGCATTTCATAATAATCATGGTGATATCCACCCTCTAGACTAATTTCCTTATAAATCTTGCCTAATAAATCCATTTCATATAAACCAGTCATATAATATGGTGAGTTAATAAGTCTTTCGGTTGAAACAAGCAAATGACCATTATCTAAACGATTAATTTCCCATAAAGCATTAATCGTTAAATACCATCTTACATCTCCATTTACATCATAGGCACTAGTATAACCACTACTAGATGGTGTAAAGAAATATAACTCATTTCCAAGTTCACTTTTATCTGCTTCGACACTAGTAGGTAAAACAAAATCATCCGGTAATGCTTCTGTTTCAATGGTAAGTGTCTTCTCTGTATCTCCAAATTCAATGATAACTTCGTTTTCTTGATCAGCATACAAACCATAAATAGGTAAATAATGAACTGTATTACTATCAAATTCATGAGTAAAAGTAGTATTATCATCTTTACCAACAATTGTAACAGTTGGTGCTACTTCCTCTTCTGTTTCAAATATTACCAAAGCAGTTAAAGGTGATATTTCATAAGGATTAACAATGATATTTGGGTTATCAATGGTGTAGCCCTCACTAACAAACTCTTTTTCAAGTTCTGCTTGCGTATCTACTAAACTAATTGTTTGTTCTACTTCTTCATTATTTGTTGACAAACTGTTTAAAACAAATAATAAAACGACAATCAAAACCACAACAATTAATAAAGTAATTAAAATTATTTTCTTTTTGTTTTTCATTTTTCTTCCCTCCAAAAACAATTTATCATAAAAAAAATGAAAAACAAATAAATTACAAGTTGAAAAAACTCAACTTGAAGTTGAGCTACAATTTTCATTTAAAGTTAAAGGTATTTCATAAGTAATGGTATCACCATCTGAATTAACTGCTCTAAGTTCAATACTTAAACTATCTTCTGTATAATTACTACAAGTACTTTCATAATTATCAATATTAAATTCAACTGTATTTAAATAATCATTTAAAGTAACAGGTTCACCCTCATAAGTATCACGACTAATCTCTGTTTTTGTATTACCTACTTGTTCATATAAAACACAAGTAATATTAGAATACTTTTCTTTGTCATCACTTAAGCAACTAATACTAGAAATATTAATGGATGTTCTATCATCATTATATGCCATACTTCCAAGTACTGTAAAATCATCACAATTACTACGAACATTTCTAAAAACAAAATCATGGTTATGCGTAAACTGATAAATTAGAACAAAACCTATAACAAAAAGAATGCAAAGAGAAGCAAAAACATACTTACCAATTTTTTTCTTTTTTGGCTTAGCTTCTCCCTCTAAAAGCTCATTTATATCAACATGAAACTGATTACTAATTTCTTTTAAAACTGCTATATCAGGAATGTTTAAACCATTTTCCCATTTACTAACTGCTTGATATGTAACCCCAAAAAGCTCTGCAAATTCTTTTTGTGTTAAATGATTATCTTTTCTAAGCGTTTTAATAAATTCACCAATTTTATTTTGATTCATAGCATCAACCCTCAAAAAAATATTACAAAACTAGTATAACATATTTTTTAAAAAAGAAAAATATTAAACCAACTATACAACAGGATAAAAACTTGAAACTATCTACAATTCCAAATGATTTTTCGTAAAACTTTTAAAAGTTCATCTTCACTAATATTAGTTGTCTCAACCTCATAATAAAGATTATCTATCTGAAAAGAAATAAAATATTGATTTTGATATCTATTAATAATAAGTTCACACCCATAAGCATAAGAAACAGCTTCATCACTTAAAAAATAATAATCACGAATTGGTTCTCCATAATTAGAATGTGTAACTATTATTTCCTTATCGTTTCCTTTAAAAACATATTGTAAATCACGAAGTTTGTTATCTAAATAAACTAGATATACATTATCAAAAGAAATACATAAATCTTCAAAATTCCATGGCAAATTAACTTCAACAGTTGAATCCCAAGCTGAAATAACATGAACATTTTCATCTAGCGAAACAGATTTTAAATTAGAAAGTGTATTAATATTTAAGTCTATCCCAGCAATATCATCATTAATAATTCCCTTTATTAAAGTGATAAATTCTTTCTTAGTTAAATCAATTGTTTCTATATCATAATATTTTTGATTAGAATAAAAGGATGCCATAAACATATTTTGATATTGATATAAAATAACTTCAGCACCACTAATATTACTTACTTCTGCATCACTTAGAATAAAATAATCTCGAATAGGTTTTGAAATACTAGAATAAGCAATCGTTACTTGTCTATTTTCTTTTCCAACAAATTCAAAAACATAATCATGAATAGCCTCTTCTTTTCCTACCATCATCCCATAATCACTTTTTAAAACTACATTCTGTGGTAACTGAAAGCCAGCATAATCGCCCCAAATACAATCACATGGACTTTGAATTAGTTGAACATCGCTATCATAACTAATATTCTGATAACTTTCAACTTGATTAAAAACTAAATCATCTTCTTTATAAATATTTTTTTCTTCTTTACTAAAACTGATAAGCAAACCCCCTACTAAAACACCCAAAACTATCATAGCGGGAACAATTTCATATTTTAAATACTTTTTCATATAAACTCCTATTCTATAATACTTTTAATAATATTTAAAAATTCATCAATCGTTAAACCAAATGATTCAATATCATAATAAACACTTTGATACTTAAATTGCCCAATCAATCTTTGCTCATCTTTACTAATCATTACTTCTATACCTTCAATAATAGATAAATTTCCTTTCGGGATATCCATATCTCGAAGTACTTTTCCAACCGAAGAATAAGCAACATTAACCCTTTTATCATCACCAATATAACTATCGATAATATCATGAACAATATCATATTTCCCTGTTTGTTCATTCCTAACATAAACAATATAAATCGTATCAAGTTTCAAATCACTTGGAATTTGTATTGATAAAGGCTGCATTGCATATGTAGAATGACTTACATCTAAAACTAGCACATCTAAATTAGATACATCATCATACATAGTATTATCTATTTCATTAATATAAATTTCATCTTTTACTACATCTTGTTTATCTACCTCTTTATCACAAAACATATTCTTGCTAATAAATAATCCTGATACAATCAAAATCAGAAGAATACAAGCAAAACTATACTTTATAACTATTTGTTTTCTTTTTTTCATCTTTAACTTATTCATGATATTTTGATACATATCATCCTTATTAAACTTTGAATCAAAAACTTGATAAACATCATACTTCTTCATTTTTATCCTCCCTTCCCAAAAACAAATTAATTTCTTTTAAAGTACGATATAAATAATGTTTTACATTTGATTCACTAAGATTTAAAATATTAGCTATTTCTTTTAGAGAATAATTTTCATAATAATAAAGAAAAAAGATTTTACCAATAATACATTTTTTATTTTTCAAATAATTCCAAACGAAATCAATCTGGTCTTTTTGAATAGTAAGTTCTAACAAATTAATATCGTCTGGAACTTCAAAAATATATTCTGTATCCCAAATATATTCTTTGCGTTTATAACGAAAACGATAATAATCTTTAATCTTATGTTTAGCAATTCCTAAAATATATTCTTTCGTAATATCTTTCTTTATTTTTTTATAAACTGCTAAATAAATTTCTTGAATAATATCCGCAACATCTTGAATAGATGAAACATTACAAACCACATACTTTAAAACATCATCATAAGTTGCATCATAAACATTTTGAAACTTCTCTAAGGCTTCCTGAGTACTCAATTTTATCCACCTCTACTTAAATAATCGTAAAAATTTAAAAAAAGTTCCAATTTAACCTAACTTTTCACCATTATTTACAGGCATATTAGGTTCAATTAGAACTACTCCCTTTTTACTATATACTCCCAAAACTAAAACTTCCGATAAAAAATCAGCAACTTGCTTGGGAGGAAAATTAACTACAGCTAGAATCTGTTTTCCAATTAAATCATTCTTCTGATACAATTCGGTAATCTGGGCCGAAGATTTCTTTATTCCTAACTCTCCAAAATCAATTTCAAGTTTATAAGCAGCCTTTTTAGCCTTAGGGAAATCATCAACCTTTATAATCGTCCCAACCCGAATATCAAGCTTTAAAAAATCAGCAAATGTAACCATGTCTAACTCCTAATCTTTTTGATTGCATCAGGAATACACTTTATTGTATCACTAGCAATCATACTAATATCAGTATTTTTATCAGTAGCTATTTCTCCAGCAAGACCATTTAATAAAACTCCTGCACTAACACTTAAAGGATTATAATCCAAATATCCAAGCATACCAGTCAAAATACCAGATAAAACATCCCCACTGCCACTAGTTGCCATGCCTGGTGACCCACATGTACATAAATAAACATCTTCGCCATCACTAACAATCGTTGTATGTCCTTTTAGTACTAAAATAACATGATTATTTTTAGCAAAATTTTTAGCTATATTCACTTTATTTTGCTCTATTTCCAAAATAGATAATCCCGTTAATCGTGAAAATTCTTTCAAGTGAGGAGTTAAAACAATTTTAGCATTACTTTTTCTCAATAACTCTAAATGCCCACCTAATGTATTAAGCGCATCAGCATCAAGAATAAGATTACCTCTAAAATTTTCTAAAACATATTCTAAAATAGATAAATGTTTGCTATCATAATCCCAGCCCATACCAATAGCTAAAGAAACCAAATCTTTTATTGCGTCCTTAATATCTTCTAAAGATTCATAAGGATAAAGCGTTTGTTCTAAAAGATAAGGAGTAACAGATGAAACAATTTCTTTTGGTACAATCACTCGAACAAGTCCACATCCACTTCTTAAAGTACATAAACTCATATTAGCAAGTTTAACAGCCCCACTATACTTAATAGAACCACCAAGTATCCCTACTTTACCAAAATCACCCTTATTAGAATTAATATCTCTTTTTCTAAACTTACATTTAACATCTTCTAATTTAATTTCTTTTACCATAACTATCACTAAAATAATTGTATCAAAAAAGAGTGTATGAATAAAGATTAATTTCTATTTATTTCGAAGTTTTTTATTTTCATCTTTATATCGATAACTAAGTTTATTTTCGTTATTTACCACTGACTTACCAAGTCTACTTTCTATTTCTTTTCTGGTAATATTAGCTATTTCCCCACCAGAGGCCGCAATTTTCTTATTATCTTCCAAGCCATAAGGTTTATGTTCTTTGGCAAGTTCTCTTGTAGTTACTTCTCCAATATCAGTAAGAAGTATTTCTAAATCTGACATATTATCACGAAGTGACTCTTTTCTAATTCCTTTAAATTCTTTGTATTCACTTGCTTTCATTCCCGACCAACCTTGATAAATTTCATTAGTAAGGATACCAAATTCATAATCTTCATGAATACCACTACCTATCCATACATCAGTAAGTCTATTTCGATCAACAATTCCTGCAAGTCTAAGTTTAATCCACTCATCATCATACCCACGCATCTTATAATAATGAACTGCTCTTTTAACTGCCTTCTCTGGATCAAATACTTCATCAACTCTTTCACTACCTAAATTTGCTAACCAAACTTTAAAAGGCTCAGCTTTAGGACTAGGAATGGACTCAATAAGTCTAAAGATTCCTTTCGTATCAAGTGTATCCGTCCCTCTGAACTTTCCATCAGATGCTTTCATCTTCAACCGTACACATTTTGTGGACAGTTCACTTTTCTCTTCTTCAGTCATTCTTTTCTTTAACATATTCCAATAATTTCTAGGATT
>CALVQO010000067.1 GCA_944358145.1 uncultured Bacilli bacterium
GGACGTACTGTTGGTGCTGGTGTAGTATCAGAAATTATTGAATAATAAAATTAGAGCCTAGAAATAGGTTCTTTTTTTTTATGAAATTTATTTTATATTATCAAATTCTTAAGTTTAAGTCACTAAAAAAGTACATCGTTTATTGATGTACTTGTACTATGTAGTTGGTTGTTTGGAATCTGTATTTTCATTTGAGCTTTCTGATCCATTTGAATCTGAACCATTTTCATTATTATTTTCATCATCAGAAGGAAGAATATCATCTAATGGATTATCATCTTCATTATCTGATTCGTTTCCTTCATTCCCTTCGTTTGGTTCATCAGTTTCATTATTTCCTTCTTCTTCATTTGGTGGCGTTGGTGGATCAATGTTAGTACTAATACTATTAATATAAATAGTAAGTTCACTAACATTATTTAGAAGTATTCCATTTGATATGCTTTGATTCGCTATTAGTCCTGGTGCTATATTAGGATTATAGTATGGGCTAGTTTCATCTACAAATTCTTTATGTAGTGTTATATTATGACTTGCTGCCCAACTTTCTGCTTCACTAACGCTTAAACCTACAAAATTAGCCATTGTTTCTAATCTTTCTCCAGTAGTTATTCCTTGACCTGTTACTTTAGTCGTGTATTCTTCATTTGCATCAAAACTAAATGTTTTTACCATTTCATGAGGTTCTAATTCAAGATTTTCTTTCATTAGTTTTGTAATGGCTTCTAATGATCCTGGATAGTATCCTATAGCTGATGTAAATGTTCCATTGTTACTTAGTCTTACAGGTAAACTGTAGTATTCTAGGTATGTTTTTTCAATTGTTAGGAATGTTCCATCACTTAGAGAACTACTAATCATAGATTTTAATATGTCATAGAATGATAAGATTTGTTCACTTGACATATTTGTTGTAATATTTTTGGTAATTGCATTTAATATCTCTTCTATTTTTGATAGGCTGTCTAGACTTGCTGCTTTTTTGGCTATTGCTTCAACTACTTGTTGTTGATGTCTATTACGATCGATATCGCTTTGCAAGTATAAATGTCTACATCTAGCATAGGCTAGCGCTTCTTCACCATTAATCGTTTGTAAGCCTGGATCTAAGTAGATCATTTCATTTGCCCCTGTTTCTCGATCACTGTTTTGTTCACAGAATCTTCCACCACAGTTTACTCCATGATTATAATTGTAATCTGGTGCTTCAATATCAACTTCAATTCCCCCTAAAGCATCAACTAAGTCAACTACACCTTTGAAATTTATTTTTACATAATAATCAATAGTGATATCAGTTAATTGTTCTACAGTACTTATTACACAGCTTGTTCCATAAGCTGCTGCTGAATTTATTTTAGCATATCTATTGTTATTGCAGGCGATAGGTACGTATGTATCTCTTGGTATAGAAAACATTGTAGCATTTAATGTTTTAGGATTAAATGTGATTAACATTAAAGTGTCTCCATTAAAGGCAGCATTAGCATTTAATCCATCTATTTCACTATCTACTCCCATAAGTAGAATAGTAAATGGTTCAGTTAGTTTTTTGTTACTTACTAATGTAGTGTCTTGGTTTTCCATTTCTTTACTATAAGAGTAAGCTATAACAGTGTTTTCTAAACCTTCAAAGGCTTCTTCACTTCCAAATATTGTTTGATAATTTGAATTTAAGAAAATACCATCTATTTCTTCATTTAAGAGATCAAAAATCATTTCGTAATAGCTAGAATATTCTATTACTTCATTATCAGTTAAACCTTCTTTTTCGATTAATTCTTTTGCTAAAATGTTTCCTTCAACATCTTCAGAATTATTAATCATTCCTAAAGTGCTTTCATTATTGATTTGGGTACCATTTAAAACTACTAAGTTTGTTGTATAGGTAATGTATTCTTTTTCCGTTATGCTATTTATTCCGGAATATAAGACATCAATGTAGTAATTGGCAAAACTGAATAGTATAGCAAATATTACTGTAATTGCTGTTGTTATGGCTATTTTAATGTGTTTTTTTAAAATTAAATTAATTAAATTCCATAAGAAATAGACAATTAGCCATATTCCAAAAATAACAATAATAATTATTCTAATTGCAGTTTCTATACCTGTTAAACTCATTAGATTTTTGATTAACAAAATATATGTAATTAAGTATAAAATAAATGCAATAAGATAAGTAATTAAAAATATTTTATTTGTTTTCTTTAATTTGTTAAATAATACTTTCATTGGCAACCCTCATTTTTATATGTTAACACTATCCATTATATAATATATTTTAATTAGTTGCAAATTAAATATGCACTTTACATCATTTTACTGTAATTTTTTTTATATATATTGTGAATTTAGTGTAAATCGTTTATAATTATTATGATTAAATATAATAAGGAGGGCAAATATGAGGAAAAGTTTAGTTTTAGTTTTTGGATTCTTTGTGTTTGTCTTTTTTTGTCTTTCTTTGGATGTTTATGCTAGTGGTGAATATGTAATTTTTATGGATACTAATAATATTCGAAGTGGACCTAGTACTGATTACACTAGATTAGGGTTAGAAAATATTGGCTCTATTTATTATTTAAAGTCATCTTCTATTGTTCGAGATGAAAAACAAAATGGTTCATGTGATTCAGGATGGTATCAAATTGATTATAATGGACAAACTGGTTATGTTTGTAGTGAATATGTTAGTGCTGTTTTGAATCCTGAGGAAGAGACTACTGAGCCTACTACTGCTTGTGAAGCACAGATGAAGGAAGCGGGATTTCCTGCTAGTTATTGGGATGGTTTATGTAGTTTGAAAGAAGCTCATCCTAATTGGAATTTTAATGCTGTACAAACTGGACTTGATTTTGCAACAGCTGTAGATCGTTTTACTTCTTGTGGTGATAGTTTACTTCAAACTGATAATCCAGATTGGATAGATACAAGTTGTAGTTATACAGAGGGTAGTTTTGTGTCTGTTAATCAACAAGCGGTGGCTTATTATTTGGATCCTCGTAACTTTTTAACTGAACGTTATATTTTTCAGTTTGAAGATAATCGATATAATCCGGCTTTAGAATCATATTATGCTGATATTGCTCGCGTTATTGTTGATGGAGCACAATTTTATAAATATCATAAAAATCTTGGCTATGATATTTCCTATGATATTGCAGAAGGTGGTAAAACTTATAATGTTAGTCCAACTCATTTAGCATCTAGAATGTATCAAGAGCTTGGAACTTCTACGCGGCTTAAAAATTTATATCAAGGTACTTTTTATGGAGAGATTAGTTATGCTCCTATTAATCCAGCTACAGGAGATCATTATTATGACTTTAGAGGATATTATAATTTTTATAATATTGGTGTAACTGGTTCATGTGTTAATGGTGGTGGAGGAGCTACTTATTGTGGACTTAATAAAGCTATAAGTTTGGGTTGGAATTCTGTTAATAAGGCAATTGTTGGTGGTTCACAGTTCCTTTATTCAGATTATATTTCATTAGGTCAATATACATCTTATTTAGAAAGATTTAATGTTGTTCCAAAAGATAGTAGTAAATTATATATTCATTATTATATGGCTAATATGCAAGGACCATCTAGTGAAGCATCTACTGCTTATAATGCTTATAAAGATTTAGGTTTATTGGATTTGGCATTTAATTTTTATATTCCAGTTTATAATAATATGAATGCTTCTATTGATAATAATCCTAGTGGTGGAGTAGATAATGGTTCTAGTTCTAGTCCAAGTGATTCTCCAATAAATACTATTGTTACTTCTGCTGGTTATAAAGTATCTGGTAATCAGATAAGAGGAATTAATCCTAATACAGATGTTGGTACGATTAAGGCTAATTTGGAAGCTATAGCAGGAAGTGGAAATGTAACAATTAAGAATGCTAATGGTACAACAGTTAGTAGTGGTAATATTGGTACAGGATATCAAGTAACTATTAGTAATAGTAGTGAGACTAAAGCTTTAACGGTTGTTATTTATGGTGATACTTCTGGTGATGGTATTATTAATGCTTTAGATTTATTACAAGTTCAAAAGAATATTCTTGGAACTTATGATTTAAATGGTGTTTATAGTGAAGCTGGTAATCCATCTCGAGATAATCAAATTAATGCTTTAGATTTATTACAAGTTCAAAAAAGTATTTTAGGTACTTATACGATTAGTCAATAAAAAGGGAGGAAGTTATGAAAAAAGTTAAATTACTATTTATTAGTCTTGTTTGTTTGTTGTTGATGCCTAGTGTGGTCAATGCAGCAAGTGGCTCTATTAGTGTATCTGGGACTTCTAGTGCAGTGGTAGGGAATCGTGTTACTGTTACGGTTACTTTATCTAGTTCAACAGCAATTGGAAGCTGGCAGATGGCTCTTAATTATGATCGTGCTTATTTACAACTAGTAAGTAGTACTGCAGAAGCAGGGGGAACAACTATGGCTAATTCTTCTGCTAGTGGGGTTAAAAGTAAATCTTATACTTTTGTTTTTAAAACTTTAAAGACAGGAAATACTAGAGTTTCTGTAAGTAGTTATCTAGCTTATGCTTTTTCTGATATGAGTGAGATTAGTCTTTCTTCTTCTAGTAAATCTATTCGAATCATGACGCAAGAAGAGTTAGAGGCTAGTTATAGTAAAGATAATAATTTAAAAGGTTTAGAAGTTCAAGTTGGAGAGGAAACTTATGAACTTGATCCAGCTTTTGATAAGGATACTTTAGAATATAAAGTTACTGTTCCTACGGGTACTACTATGGTAAATGTAACTGCTACTAGAAATGATTCTACAGCAACTGTTGATGGCGATGGAGAAATTGAAGTTACGGAAGGTCTTAATACTATTCCTATTGTTGTTACTGCTCAAAATGGGGATGAGAAAACTTATACTTTAATTGTTAATGTTGAAGATCAAAATCCTATAGAAGTTCCTATAAATGGAGATGTTTATACTGTTGTTAAGAGTTCTACTTTACTTACTGCTCCATCAACTTTTACTGAATCTACTGTACAAATTGATGGATTTGATATTCCTGCATTTGTAAATGAAGCGATTGGTTATACTGTTGTTGGTTTAAAAGATTCAGAAGGTAATGTTGCTTTATATCGTTATTTAAATGGTGAATATACTTTATATAATGAGTTTAATTCAAAGACTTATACTTTAGTTCCTGTTCCATTTAGTAAAGAATTAGATTATATTAAAACAACAGTAGAGATAAATGGTGTATCTATGGATGCATATAAATATAATGATGGTAGTAAATATGTGATTATTAATGCTATTGATTTGGAAACAAATGAAGAAAATTTATATTTGTATGATCCTTCTAGTGGGGCTGCTATTTTATTTGATGATTCTTTTATTCAAGACGCTAATCAGACTATTGAATATTATAGTTATGTAATTATTGCTTTTGCTGGTGCTTTATTCTTGATGTTAATTCTTATTTTTGCTTTACTTCATAGTACGAAAAAGAAACAAAAGAAGATTAATCAGTTTATAGAGAAGCAAGAAGCTAAGATTGAGGCAACAAGAAAATTAAATGATGTTGTAAGTGAAGTAAAAAAGATTACTGAAAATGATCATCAAGAAAAGCAAAAAGATTCAAAAGATGATGTAATTACATTTGATGATTCTTTAGAAAAGAGTGAAGAAGAAAAGAAAGATGAATCTCAAGAAGAAGTAAAGAAATCTAAAAAAGAATTGAAACAAGAGAAGAAAGAAGCTAAGAGGAAAGCAAAAGAAGAGAAGAAACTTGCTAAAGAAGCTTTCTTTCAAGATGAAATAGAGAAAACGGAAACAAAAATAGAAGATGAAATTAAAAAGATAGAAGATCATGTTGATGAAGATACCGGAGTTTATGATATTTTTGAGGATGATCGGAAGAAAAAGAAGAAGAAAAAATAGAACTTCTTCTTTTTGTTTGATATAATTGTTTTAGGAGGTGCGTCAGTTCGGCGTACAATATATAGCTGGTGGGAAGCCAGTCTGGTAATCTCTAGCCAAGAGCCAGTA
>CALVQO010000068.1 GCA_944358145.1 uncultured Bacilli bacterium
GGTGTACTTGAACATGCTTTATTTATTAAATAATTAGCAAATGTTTCATTAACATTTTCTTTAAAATTAACTGTACAAGTTGTAGATTCTACGCTATCTACTTCAACAGTCCAGTCTACAAAATCAAATTTTGCATCTGCTCCATTCGTACAAGACACACTATCTGGTGTATAATTACTGGTTTTACTTGGAAATGTACTCGATGCTGAACCATTAATTGTTGCTAGTACTTGAATATTAGATGTTGGTGCTGATTCAAAATCTAAGTAACACTTCGTTCCTTTAGTTGTAAAAGGAATAACCGTTAATGTTTGGGTAGCATTATCATAACTTAAACTAATACTATCATCTTTTTCACCATCAACTTCACAATAAGACTTATCTGTCAAAGTATAATTACCACTTGGTATAGTATCTGATTTTTCTCCATCTACAGTTATCGCTATAATATTTAAATCTGCTGCTGAATAATTAATTGTACCGCTCGCTATAGGTATATCTGCTGTTGTTCTGTATTTTGCTCTGGTAAAAGTTAAAATTAACGCTGCAAGTATGATAACTACTACCGCTCCTATAATGATATTTCTCTTCAAATGACTCCTTTTTAAAGTTTCAAATGGCATAATTCTCCCTCTTTTCTTCCTAGATAATATCATACTTTAATAGAGAATACATGTCATTCGACAAACCTTGTCAAAACTTCTTATTTTATTCTCTATCTTATATTTTTAGTATAACTGATTATTGAAGATAAATCAATATATTTTTCAATATTTCAGTCAATATCTCTCAAATAGAAACAGAAATGCGATAATCTGTCTATGGAGAAAAACTATGAATTATGGAATAAAATTAAAAGATTTAAGAGACTTATATGAAGTAACTCAAAAAGATATAGCTAAAGTACTAAATGTATCAAGAAGTACTTATAACCAATATGAACAACAATATGATATTATTCCCATCAAACACTTAAATCAATTATGTAATCACTTTAAAATATCTTTTGACTATGTCTTTGATTTTACAACAATAAAAAGATATAAAGATGAAATAGATAAAATAGATACAAAAATAAGTGGAGAAAGATTAAAAGAACTTAGAAAAGAATTTAATCTAACCCAAGCTAAATTAGCTAAAAAATTAAATATTGCTAACACAATTATTAGTGAATATGAAAGAGGACACTATCCCATAAGTACTGCTACTCTTTATTCTTTAAGTAATAAATTTCACATATCAAGTGATTATTTATTAGGTAAAACAAATAAAATTAAATATTTAGAAAAACCAAAAGAGAAAGAATTAATTGGTTAAATTCTTTCTCTTTTATATCAATTTAACAAAATCCAATTGTCAAAAACTTTCGTCTACACACGAAAGTTTTCAAAAAAAGCAAAAAGTTTCGTCTACACGCGAAGCTTTTACTCGTGTACAAGTAAATCTTGATCATCATTTTTAAGTTTATCTACTTCTACCCTATTAATTGAATCAAATCTTTTTGTAATCTTATCACTAGTCGTATTAAGTTCTTCCACACTCTTAGATACTGTATTAATATTTCTTGCTAACTTATCCCATCTTTCCTTATATCTTGCAAATTCTATAGATAACTTATTTAATTCATCATGAATAATTTTTGCATACTTATCTCTTTCCATATTTTTAAGAATCATTTCAATAATAGTTAATGTACTCATCAAAGTAGTTGGACTAGTAATCCACACTTTTCTTGAATAAGCATAATTTAAGATATCTGAGTGATATGCATTTACTTCAGCAAATATTGCTTCAGCAGGTAAAAAGAGTATTGCCTCATTACTAGTTTCACCCGGAATAATATATTTACTACTTATAGCATCAATATGCTTCTTAAAATCAATTTTAAATTGTTTTTCAGCAACAGCTCTTTCTTCTTTACTTAAATTTTTATTCGTCATCTTTTCATAATTTTCTAAAGGAAACTTTGAATCAATTGCAATTGTTCCCAATGGTGCTGGTGCATAAAGTATAGCATCAGCAATATAACCATTACTCATTTTATGTTGTAAATCATAAATACCAGTATTAAGTCCTCCAAAAGCATTTTCCAAAATAAACTGAAGATTTACCTCACCAAAAATACCTCTAGTTTTCTTATCCGTAAGAATACTTTGAAGAGAAACAATATCTTCACCCAAACCATCAATTTTCTTCTGAGCTTCATCTATTTTAGAAAGTCTTTCTAAAACACTTGTAAAAGTCTTATTTGTTTTCTCTAAACTTTGATCTAATCTTTCCGTAACCCGATTATTAATTTCCGTAAGTTTACGATCTATCTTTTCATCTAAAGTATCAAAATCTTTTCTAATATCACTCGCAAAATTAACTTTAAACTCTCCTATTTCTTTAACAACTGATAACTCTAATTTACTTAATCGATCCGTAATTTCTACATGATCATTCTTTTTAAATAAATTAACAATTAACAAAATAATAACTACCCCAAGTAATCCAATAATAACATATTCCATACTACTACCTCTATTCTATTTTAAATTTTCTACTAATAATTCTACTAATAATATAAGCAAGTAAAAGTAAAATACCCACTCTAACTAAATAAATAGGATTCTTAATACTTTCAATTAAACTAACACCAATAAATCCCCAAAAATAAACCAAAAATACTTTCCCAATAAGTAAAGCTCCCAAATATTTCTTATAACTCATTTTAGATAATCCTGCTGCTATATTAATTAAAAAAGCTGGAGTAAAAGGTATAGCAATAATTGTAGCTAACTGTTCAAACTTTAAATTAGTAATCATATCTATAGTACGTTCACTAATCACCCCTTCTTTTTTTAATCTCTTAAATAACCAAGTTTGCACCTTCTTCCGAAACAAGAAAAAAGAAATAGAACAACCAATACAAGTAAATATCCAAGAAATAATGAATCCCAAAACATTACCAAATGCCAAAAAATTAAGGGTAATAAAAACAAAAAGTGGTAAAATAGGAACCATTGATTCAATTAAAATAAAGAAGCACCCTACAATAGGCCCCCATATTCCTAATCCCTGTAATGTAGTATCAATAAATGTATCTATTGCTTCAAACATAATTAATCACATCATTATTATAATACATTTAAAAGAAAAATACACTCTAAAAAAACTTAGAGTGTAAACAAAATTTATTAGTAAAATTAAATTAAGCACCTTTTAATCTAGTTGAAAAAAGCTTGTGATCCTCAATTCTCATAAAATGTATTGTTAATTTAGTTAGTAAAAAATACCAACCAAATTGACTTAAAGAATGTTCTAGTTGAATTTTATTTGTGTTAATCAAATTTACAATTAAATTCTTATTAAAACTTTGTATTCTTGAAAAATCAACATAATAATTTCCAACAGAAGAATAACTTAAACACATTTTTCCATTATATTTATTATTTAATAAATCTTGTTTTTGATTTTCATTAAATTCATTAGTATCAAAATAAGGAATTAAAGGTGCTAATAAAATATCTTTATCATTTTCTATATCACAACTATTTGATATTACCATTGCTTTAGTTATAAAAGCATATGAATTACCATTTTCTTCCTGAAAAGTAAAAGGTATTTTATTTAATATATCCCCTTGGCATACTCCACCCAAAGAATCAGTGGAAAACCAACTAAACTTACTGATGTTAAATTGTTTTAATGCTTCTTTTATGTTATTTTTTATACTAGAATCTATCGCTGGAAATATTTGATTACAATAATTAATAAACTCTTCTAAAAACACTTTACTATTCATAATAATCTATAAAATTATTCTTTAAAGGAATTGAATTTTTTTTAATAATTTTTTCTTCAGCCATAAATTCTTCTTCGCCAAAATATTTATTATTAGTATATAAATCATATATATATTCTCTATCATTATATATCTTATTAATTAAAATAAAATGATAATATTGATCAGAATCAACATATGTTGCGTTCGAACTAACATATGAAGCATTTATCTTTTCAACATAAGGTGGTATATCATAATACCCAGTACCAGTTGTAGTGCTATTAAACATAATAATTCCCCCTTTATTTATTAATTGTTTTCATTATTTCTTTAGATACATCTTTTTCAGCAATATCCAACATTGACTTTAAATTTTCTAAATTTAATGAATAATGTTTTTTACTATCAAATAAGTATTTATCGTTTATTTCATAACTAATTGCTATTCCAAATTTTTCAACTACAGCATCAGTTAGAGAAATAAGAGGAAAAATTATCTCTCTTTGACTAGAATCAAACTGTTTATTAATAGTAACTTGTTTTGTTGTATTAAAAGATAAATTTTTATAATACTTATTATCGATTATCTCAACAATTTTTACACCAGATTCACAATAATCTCCATCTAACTTTTTTGATAACAAATTAGTTTTAATTAAATTCATAGGATTTTTATCATCAACTTCACATAAAACTAGTATTGCTCCATATAAAACTTTAATATTTAATTTTTGAGTAAGCAAATCATACGTTTTTAACACTCTTTGTTTTATGTAATCAAAACATTTATCGTAATCAGAATTAAACTCTGCATCAAAATTAGTAGCAATTTGTAAATTTATCATCGATACATTTAATTTTGTATGTCCACCATCAGAAATTGCTGTTAATCTCGGATATTCAGGACTAATATCTGCAGACACACCTATTGAACTAATTCCATGAAAATACTCGCTTAATTCATTTTCAAAACAATGAATTTTATTTTTTATATCAATAACCTTATTAAACCAAAAGGTTACTATTATATTATTTATTCTCATTTTTCCCTCCAATAATATTATACATTATTATACGAAAAAAATCATTATAATTAATCAGAATATTTATAAAAATTGCATTAAAATTCTTCTAATAAAAAATCAATAATATTTTTATGAATAATACCATTTTGAGAATAATCTAATTTATCTGTAGAAATGACATACTTTGGATAATTATCATTAATATTATAATATGCTCCAAACTCTCTTTCTTCCGTCTCTTTATTAGAAAGTTCATAAGAAACTTGATAATATTCTAATTTATTATATTTTGTTGCAATAAAATCAATTTCTTTCCCATTATTATTTCCAACACTAACAGCATAACCTCTAGCAATTAACTCATTATAAACAATATTTTCCAAATAAGCACCAAATTGTGTTTTCTTATTCACATTCAAAATTTGTCCTAAGCCCAAATCAGTTAAATAATACTTATCTTTTCTAGATAAAATCCTTTTCCCTAGCAGATGCTTTTTTTATAAGCAATGCTTCTTGTGCATAATCTAAACATTCATAAATTGTTCTTGTTGATATAGGAATATTTACTTTTTCAAATTCTTTTATCATATTTGTAGTTGAAAATACTTGACTTGGATTAGTAACTAAATATTCCATAATTCTTCCAAACATACTAACATTTTTTATATTATGTCTTTTAACAATATCTTTTAAAACTATAGCATCAAATACATCTCGCAAATATATTTTCATACCATCTATAGTATTTAAAGTAAATCTTTGAGACATACCTCCCCATAACAAATAATCATTAAAAGCTTCTTCAATATCACCCTTATCTTTTAAACCTTTTAATAAAACAACCTCTTTAAATAAAAATGGTGCTATCTTAAAAGAAACATATCTTCCTGATAAAAGTGTTGCAAATTCTCCAGATAACAACTTAGAATTAGAACCCGTAACAAAAATAGAAACATTCATTGTAGCACGAAATGAATTAATTGCTTTTTCCCAATCTTGAACCATTTGTATTTCATCAAAAAACAAATAATATTTTTCCTTATCAACAATTCTTTCCTTTACATATTGATTTAAATCTAAATAATTATGTATATATGAATATTCCACATCTTCAAAATTAATATAGAGAATATGTTTATCATCTACCCCCAACTCTTTAATCTCTTCGATAATTTGTTGTAACAAAATAGACTTTCCACATCTATGAATACCAGTTAT
>CALVQO010000069.1 GCA_944358145.1 uncultured Bacilli bacterium
TAAAAAGCTCATAAACCCGTATAAATAAAGGGATCATGAGCTTTTTTTGCTATTCAACTGTCAAACGGGAGATTATATCATAAAAATGTAAAAAATAAATATCTTTTTTAAAATTATTTAAAAAAATGTCAAGATATGTTATTATATTAGTGGTGAATAATGTGAAAAAGATATTAATTAGTATAGCAAACAACTGCATTATTTTTTCCTATAAAACTAATAATAGTACAATTAGTAATGAACTAATTAATACAAACATTATTAGTAATAACGAATTAATATTCAGTGATATATACATGAAAGATAACGCTAAAATATTATCTTCTTTTATTAAAGAATTATCTATACAATATAATACGAATAAAGCAATAATAAGCAAAATAGAACTTGCTCCTTTAGTACTCACTTTACTAAAAAAAGCAACATCTATAACAGACGTTGAAATAAAAGAAGATGAACCATTAACTTATACCATTTGTGAATTATTAATTAGTTTAAATCATATAAAAAATATCAATTGTTATACTTTACAACCCTTTATGATAGAACTACTAGATAAAAATGGAATTACTTGTACATCACGTTGTGAAATCCTTTACTTAAGTAATTTTATGGAAACAAATAATTTACTACGGTATTCTAATATTTATTATAAAACCAATATACGCATCACATTTCCCCTATCTCTTGAAGATTTAAAAGACTTTGAAGAATTTCTCCAAATCAATAAATACTTAAAAGTCATCCACATTAATCGTTTAATCAATAACGAATTAGAAAACTTAGTAAATATATTAATTAAACATAATCGCCATAATTTAAAAATTGTCATTCATGAAAATATTACTGATGAAAAAACGGCTGAATATTTAAGAAATAAAAATAAAAGCTACAAAAAGAAATATAAAATTTATCTATCTTTAGAATATACAAAAGAATATTTAGATAAAAACATATTCAAACAAGCCCTAACTAATACCTTAAAGGTATGTGGATTAATTGTATCAAGTCTAGTCATCCTTGTTGTTACTTATATTGGCATATCAAACTATGTTTCCCTAAAACAAGTAAATGCCATAAAAGAAGATCTAGCTGAGGTTATTGAAGTTACAGATCCAACCGAAATCATTGAAGAAAAAAATGAAGAAAATAAAGCTGAAGCCGAAGAAAATGATACGCCAATAGAAGATATTAAATTAATTACCAACACTAATCTAGCTTCTTTATTAACAATAAATGAAGATGTAGTTGGTGAATTAAAGGTAAATAATACTAATGTAGATTATCCTGTTGTTCAAGCTGATGACAACGATTATTATTTAGATCATAGTATCAATAAAGAAAATAATGCCAATGGTTGGATTTTCCTTGATTTCCGAAATGATTCCATGAATTTAGATAAAAATAATATTATCTATGGCCATAACATGTATTATAGTGGGGTTATGTTTGGAACCCTTTATAAAACAGCCAATTCTAGTTGGTATACCAACCCTGATAATCAAATCATCACTTATAATACACTCTATGAAAATATGGAATTTAGAATATTTTCTATTTACCGAGTACCAGATACAAATGATTATTTAAGAGTATATTTTGATGATGATAATGACTTTTTAGGATTCATCGATATGATCACAAAACGAAGTATTTATAATTTTAATGTACCCGTTAATGCTGATGATAAAATCATAACTTTATCAACATGTAGCAACAATGGAACCAAAAGATTAGTTATTCATGCCGTTTTAATCAATGAATAAAGTGTAATATCACAAAAATATTACACTTATTTTTTTTCTTTTTTTCTAACATATTTAGAAATATTAATTTGGATAGGTAAATGAGCTAATTCTGAAAGTTCATCTAACAAACGCAAAAATTCATCTTTTTCCATAACCATTTCCCAAATCACTTGTTTATTTTTAAATTCTTTGAAAACCCATTGTCCCCTCTTCTGATCAAAATGTCTTAAATTAATATTTCTACCTGTAGTATAAAGTCGAACTTGATGATCATTAAATTCAATTTGATTATGAATAATAGCATTTCTCATATTCCAAAATAATCGTTTATCATACTCTCCATGAACAACTTCCTCTAATAAAGTCATATATTCTTGATAATCAGCTAAAAGTTTTGTCCTATATGAAACAGGAGCATAATGTTCTTTTGTCTCTTCATAACTTCTTTTTAAAACTTTAATATATTTTTGATATATATTTTTAGCATGTTCAAAGTGAACATCAAGATTAAAATGATTTTGAATATAATTTTTTAACTCCACATTTTTATCTTCATTAGTATACACCGAAGAAAATAAAATATTAGCATAAACCTTAAGCAAAAAATCTGTAGAATCTCTTAAAATAAATAATTGATCATACTGATAAATATCATTCTCTGCATTTTTTAATATTTTTAAAAGCTCATGAACAATAATCGAATTATAAGAATGAACTTCTCCAAGTTTAAATTTATTAATCAAATACTGTAATTTTCCATAAAAACTCAACTGTTGAAATCCTTCGTCTAATACAATAGAATCAAATAAATCACTATGAACAAAATCTAATTGAATAAAATGACCAAAAAACTCTTCCACCTGATTCAATATATTTTTAAGTCCATTAGAAGAATGCAAAAAAGCAAGAAAATTTAATTGATAAGAAGAAAGTTTTTGTAATACAGCTTGACATAATAAATTAAAAGTAAAATGTTCTTTAGAAATATGAGTATCCTTAAAATAATCAGCTACTTTTTCTTGATTTCCAGTAAGCAAAGTTATTTGAACAAATTGAATCAACCCAGCTTTCCAACATAAGTTAAAATCTACTGGTTGATCTTTAGCAATAAAAGTTAATACACTAATATCCTTCATTCCCTTTTTAAAATCATGTTTATTACTAGAAATTGTTTGTAAAACTAAACTTTCCAACCATTGAAGATCAAATTTAGTTTGATTTTCATCATTTAAATAAATCACTCCATCATCAAAAGTAAAATCTTGATGAGCAAGATTATTTCGAATCAACCTAAACTGTTCTTTAAAAGGAAGTAAAGATAAAGAAGAATATCCCCTTCCATATTCTAAATTTCCATTTTTAGTATCAACCTTATTCATCAAAAAAAGATCTTCAAAAACAAAATCAGGAACTGTTTCTCCAAAATCATCGATATGATTAGTCAAGAGTGTAATAATACACCATAATCTTATTTCTAAAGAACAATCTTTAATAATAGAAAAATAAGCCTGATTAGGTTTATTCGAATACTTAATCAAATAACGTATTCCTAAAATAGCTTTTTCTATATTCATAATACCCCCTATTATTTAACCGCTTTCAAATAATTAATTTTAACTCCTAATTCATTAAATTTCTTCTCATACTCTGTCAAAACATTAGGTATATCACTATTATTCAAATCCAAATTAACTTCTTCAAAAATATATCCATGATTACTAAGACTAACTAATGAACTAGCAAATAATCCCAAATTATCCGTTTTCATCATAATCGTTTTTTTATCTTTAAAAACTACATCATAAATATTCAAAAATACTTCACTAGTAAGTCTTCTATCTTTTGTTCTTGCTTTTGGCCACGGATCAGAAAAATTAAGATAAATCGTATTAATTTCCCGATCAAAGATCTCACTCAATTTTAACGCATCAATATTAATCACTTTTAAATTTGGTAATGCCTCGGGATATTTCTTTATTGCTCGTGCCAAAACATTACTATACTTTTCTATGCCTATAAAATTAATTTCTGGATTTCTTTTAGCCATCTCATAAATAAAATCCCCTTTACCCATTCCTAACTCTAAATGAATAGGATTATCGTTTCCAAATAATCGATTCCATTGTCCACGATAAAAACAAGGATCATTTATTAAATAAGAACAATTTTCTAATAAGATATCTTTATCTTTCAAATTTCTAAGACGCATAATATCACTACTTTCTAAATATAACATATAATAAACCAGAAAGGACAAGTGTTTATGAAAAAAGATCGAAATGCTTTTTTTGGGGAAGCAGGATATTTTAATCAAGTAAATATTCCAACTCCCAATATGAATATTGCCAACAATGCCTTTGCTACTCAGTCAGGATCTAGTTTTTATGCCGGTCCTGTACCAATGAATTATAACACACCAAATGGAATGAATGCAAATATGCCTCAGTCCAATTATGACATCAGTGATATTGAATCCCGCATATCCAAACTAGAACGCCAAGTAAATCGTCTAGATGCCAGAATCACCAAACTAGAAAGTGCTAATCTTTATCCAATAGAAGAAATTGATACTACTACAAATATGTATATGGTCTAAATTAGACCACTTTTTTATGTCTAAATAATTTATTTTTTAATTTTTGCATATAATTTTTACCTAAAATTTCATCCATTAATCCCATTTTATGAGAAACAATAAAGTAAGACGCTGCCCCAACAATAGAAATAACAGCAATATACATTACACAAGCAAATCTACTATCATAATTAATTGGAATAAATAACTTCATAAGGACTACTACAGCAATCATCGTTAATAAAGGTACAATAATTTTACCAAGCATTTTTTTTGTATCATGATATTCAAAATGATATTCTTTTTTCAAATATAACATAGCAATAATAACTGTAGCACTAAATCCAACAACAGTAGCAACTGTAGCTCCCCAATAAGCAGGAATTCCTATAAAGTCAAATAAAAGCATAAAAGGAACATCTAATATTGCATTTAAAACTATTCCTGTAATAGAACTAATATAAACCATTTTAAACTTATTCATACTTTGTAAAGTATGATTAGCAACGGTATATAAATTAGAAAATAAAGGAGCAAATATAGCAACAGCTAAAATATTAGTTCCCAGTGCACTATACCCATAAAATACTGTCCATATACTAGATGCAAGTAAACTAATACCTACACACATTGGTAAACTAATAAATAAAATAATCTGTAATGACTTATTAAACTTACGATTTACTTCATCATATTTCTTTAAAGTAAAAGCTTCTACCATATTAGGAATTAAACTAGCAGATAAACCTAAAGCCACTGAAGTAATAACAATACTAATTTTAGATGCCCAAGTAGAAATACCCGTAGCAATAAACTCTACTTCTGTTGCATCCATTCCAAGATAATCCATCGTTCTTAAAATAAGAATCATATCAACATTATTATAAATAGTAAAAGCAATACTAACAATAACAACAGGAACAGCATATTTAACAATTTTCTTAATAATTTCTTTATTTGTAACTTCATCCTTTTTTTCAAAAACTGCATCTAAATATAATTCTTTTTTATTTTTTCTAAGTTTATCATAAACATAGAAAAGAGCAAATAAACCTCCAATAAATGCTCCAAATACAGCTACACCAACAACCGTAGTTAAATCAAGATGCAGCCATTTAAGGGCAATATAACTACCACAAATAATAACAACAACACGTGCTAATTGTTCAATAACTTGCGATACACTTGATACATAAATAATATTATGTCCTTGAAAGAATCCTCTAGAAACACTTAAAAATGGAAAAACAAGTAAAGCAAAGGAAACACACCGAATAACAAAAGTAACATCTTCTATTGTATTACCACCAGTCATATCACCAATAATAACACCAGCAATTTGTGGAGCAAAAACAAAAAGAATAATAAAAGCAGCTATAGCAATAAAGCCAAGTAATTTTTTACCAATTTGAAAAGTTCTTATTTTAGCTTCTTGACGCCCCAAAGTATTATATTCATTAATAATTTTACTAACAGCATTCGGTATACCTGCCGTTGCTATTTCTAAAAATAACCCATAAATATTATAAGCATATGCATATAAAGCAGCACCTGTTGAACCAACTATCGCATAAAAAGGAATAACATAAAG
>CALVQO010000070.1 GCA_944358145.1 uncultured Bacilli bacterium
CATATAGGAAAGTAAGGGTGGTAGAATGGAAAAAGAATATCAGATTAGCTGGCTAAAAATTGTAGGAATTACGGCATTAATTGCAGTCATCATAGTAATTATTTGCTTGGTTTATCCAAAGAAGGATAATACTTTACTTACACAACAAACTTATATTAGTAATATTACTTTGATGAAAGATGCAGGTTTTGAGTATTTTACTGGTAGTAATTTGCCTCAAGAAATAGGGGATAAGTCAAGAATTACTTTAGATGAAATGTTGGCAAGAAATTTAGTTGTAGAATTTGTAGATGAAGAGGGTAATAGTTGTGATACGAAAAACAGTTATATTGAAGCTACAAAAACTATGGATAATGAATATGAAATGAGTATTTATTTGGCTTGTGATAATAAGTCTGATTATATTATTACTTCTATTTCTAATGAAGTGGTTTGTACAGACTGTAATACAATAACAACTGAAGGTGAAAATGATAATAATGAGTTAATTGGGGATAGTGGAATTGATACAGATAGTAGTAGTAATATAAAACCAACATATCCTGTTAATGGTGGCTCAAACAATAGTAGTACATCTGGACAAACAATTAATGTTACTCAAAATACAAATATTAATATCAATTATGTTAATACTTGTTGTACAGATGGTAATAGTAGTAATTGTAGTGATAATTGCTTAGCTAATGTTTATCATTCTGTTGTTTTTGATTCAACGGGTGGTAGCTTAGTTAGAACTCAAATCGTTAAGCATGGTGGTTATGCTTTCTATGTTGAACCTTATCGTTATGGCTATGAATTTTTGGGTTGGTATTTAAATGGAGAAAAATACGATTTTAATACACCAGTTACAGAAAAGATTACTTTGTATGCTAAGTGGAAAAAGAAAGATACGGAAGAAGATAAAAAAGAGTATATCGTAGATTTTGATAGTAATGGAGGAAGTTATGTTGAACCTGAGGAAGTTCAAGAAGGAGATACCGTAACAAGGCCAATAGATCCAACAAAAAAATGTTATGATTTTGCTGGTTGGTATCAAGATAGTGAACTTACTATAGCATATGATTTTGATACACCAGTAACCAGTGATATGACTCTTTATGCAAAATGGGTAGATAATGGAATATGTCAAGAAGAAACTCATCAAGTAGAATTTGATACTAATGGGGGAGGATATATTAAACCTCAAGAAGTAGTTGATGGAGATGTTGCTACAAGACCAACAGATCCAGTAAAAGAGTGTTATGAATTTGTCGGTTGGTATACTGATAGTAAACTTACTCATCGTTATGATTTTAGTACTCCTGTAACTGAAGATATCACTTTATATGCAAAATGGAGAGATGATGGAAGTTGCACGCAGACTTATACTGTATCATTTGATTCTAATGGAGGATCAAGGGTAAGATCACAAACGGTAGAAGAAGGATCTAGAGCAGATGAACCTAATGATCCAACAAGAAGTGGTTATGAATTTGTCGGTTGGTATTTAGACGAAAGAAAGTTTAGTTTTAGTACTAGAATTTATGAAGATATTACATTAGAAGCTAAATGGGAAAAAGAAGAAGAGAAATATAATACTTATTGTAAAGTAGAAGATGAAACTCATTATTCTATTAGTTATACTACAGAAAAACAAAATAAAACTTATTCATGGCAAATTCGTTTTGATGATTTAGAAAATGTTCAGGATGTAAGAATTACAGATGTAAATTATTTAACTACAACAAATATGTATAATAATGCTTATCGATATACATATAATAAAGGTATTTCTATGGTTGGAGGTATAAATAATTATATTTATGTAACTAGTGGAAGTATGTTACGTAGTCATTCATTAAAATCTTCTAACTTTGTACCAAATGTAAGTAGTGCTTATTATTCTAGTGGAGATTGGTATACTGATGTAACAGTTAGAGTTAAGAATTTTAATAATGTTTCACCATATTATGCAAGTAATATAGGTAGTCAAATTTATTTTGTACCGTTCTATTTTACTATTCAATATACAGATTTAGATAATTGTGTTGATGATAAAGCATCTAATAGTTATAAGTATGATGATTATAAAATAGTAGATACTTATTGGAAATAGAATAATTGTTTAATTAATGTTGAGCAAAAGTTCATGAATTAAGGGTATTACTTTGGTTTAGCTCATCCCTTTGTTTATGAACTTTTTATTGTAGAAAGGATTTTGTATGGAAGAGTTAAAAAGAAAATATGCTAGATTTTTAATAGAAGGTTGTTTAAGATTAAAAGAAGGGGATAAACTTTTTATTATTGGTTATTGTTTAATTCAAGATTTTATTGATTTAGTTATTTCGGAAGCAAATAAAATGGGGATTACTGATATTAAAACACTTGTTAATGATCCATTTAAACAGAAGGAATTGTATTTAACTAAGAATTATGAAGAGATTATTAGTAATCCAATGATGGATAGAACGATGTATAATCAAATGGCAGAAGAGGGTTATGCTTTTCTTAGTTTATCTTCTCCATTACCAGGATTTTATGAGGATGTTGATCCTTTACTTTTGAGTAAAGTTAGTCAGCATCAAATGAAGAGTATTTCTGTTTATAAAGATTATCAATTAAAAGGACTGATTAAATGGAATATTTCTGCTGTTCCTAATAAGATATGGGCTAAAGATATTTTAGGAAGTGATGATGTCGATCAACTTTGGAATTATATTTTTGATATTTGTCTGATTAAAGAAGGAGATCCAGTAGCTCTATGGGATAAAAAAATGAATAAGCTTAAACAAAGAGCAGAATATTTGAATCAGTTAGAAATTGATCATTTGATTTATCATAATTCATTAGGGACAGATGTAACTATTGGTTTGCCTATGGGGTATTTGTTTCAAAGTGCAGATGAAGGTAATATTGTAAATATGCCAACTGAAGAAGTTTTTACTTCACCTGATCGTTTAAGAATTAATGGTCGTGTTTATTCATCTAAACCACTTTTGTATAATGGTAATTTAATTGAGGATTTTTGGTTTCAATTTAAAGAGGGAAAAATTATTAATTATGATGCTTTAAAGGGAAAAGAGATTCTTAAGGGGATTATGGATACAGATGAAGGAGCTTGTTATTTAGGGGAAGTTGCTCTAGTTGATTATAATAGTCCAATTAGTCTTACAAATGTTTTATTTAAAAATACTTTATATGATGAAAATGCAAGTTGTCATTTGGCTATAGGTCAGGCTTTTGCAGAATGTATTAGGGGTGGATTGGATTTATCTAAAGAAGAATTAATGAAAAAGGGATTAAATATGTCCCATGAACATGTTGACTTTTTTATTGGTACAGCTGATTTAGAAGTAAAAGCAGTCTTGAAAAATGGCTTAGAAGTAGTTATAATGAAAGACGGGAATTTTGTGGAGGTTTAAAATATGAATTTATATGAAGATTTAAAATGGCGAGGTTTAATTAAGGATGTTTCAAGTCCTAAAGTGGAAGAATTATTGAATGGGGGAGGAGTTACTTTTTATATTGGTACTGATCCTACTGGTGATTCTCTTCATATTGGACATTTTTCTTCATTTTTGATTGCTAGTCGTCTAAAGCGGGCAGGACATCATCCTATTTTGCTTATTGGTGGTGCTACTGGTCAAATTGGAGATCCTAAGCCTACAGCAGAACGTGCTATGATTACTAAGAGTGAAGTTGCTAAAAATGTAGAGGCTCTAACTAATCAAGTTAAGAAAATATTTGGTTTTGAAATAGTTAATAATTATGAGTGGAGTAAAGATATTAATTTTATTGATTATTTAAGAGATTATGGTAAATATTTTAGTATAAATTATATGTTAGATAAGGATATTATTAGAAGAAGGCTTGATGCGGGAATTACTTATACTGAATTTTCTTATATGATTATGCAGTCTTTGGATTTCTTGTGGTTGTATCAAAATAAGGGTTGTATTATGCAAGTAGCTGGACAAGATCAGTGGGGAAATATTACTGCTGGTATTGATCTTATTCGTAAAAAAATTGGTAAAGAAGCATATGGATTTACTATGCCTTTGATTACAAAAAAAGATGGTACTAAATTTGGTAAGAGTGAAGGAAATGCTATTTGGCTTGATATTAATAAGACTAGTAGTTATGAGATGTATCAATTCTTTATTAATACGGAAGATGAAATGGTTATTGATTATCTTAAAAAATTAACTTTCTTATCTAAAGAAGAAATTGAAGAAATTGAGAAGATTCATCAAGAAAAGCCTGAATTACGTATTGCTCATAAACGTTTAGCTGAAGAAGTAATTACATTCTTGCATGGACATGAGGAATACGAAAAAGCAGTAAGAATTAGTGAAGCACTATTTAGTGAAGAAGTTACTAAGCTTACTAGTGAAGAAGTGATTTCTTCTTTAAAAGGGGTTCCAAGCGTAAATGTTACTTTGGGATTAACTATTGTTGATAGTCTTGTTGATAGTAAAATTGTAAATAGTAAAAGAGAAGCTAGAGAATTTGTTCAAGCTGGGGCAATCAGTATTAATAATAAAAAGATTACTGATTTAGATTATGTTGTTGATAATAAGGATACAATTGAAGGAAAAGTATTAATTATTAAAAGAGGAAAAAAGAATTATTATTTAGGTATGACAAATAACTAGAAATTGGGCGATAAACCAGTTTCTTTTTTTATATAAACATATAATAAGTTAGAAAGAGTGGGGAATATGAATAATCAAATGTATCACATGCGATCACCACGTCCAAATGGAAATCAAGATCGTTTTATTTTTCCGTTTTTAACAGGGGCTTTAGTTGGAGGAGCAGCGATTGGTCTTACTAGACCTCGTCCTATTTATAATGTGGCACCATATCCTACATATGGGTATGGGCCGGGACCTAGACCTTATCCAGCTCCATATTCTTATTATTCTTATGGTGGTTATGTTCCTGGTCCTTATGGATATTAAAGTGTACTTCGGTATGCTTTTTTCTTTTCTAAATAATTAGTATTGCAATACTAACAAGAATGTGTTTAAATAAAAGTAGAGGTTGAAGTATGAAAAAAGTATTAATTATTGTTGTTGTTTTATTATCTTTTGGGGTAATTGGATTTGGTATTTATTATGCATCTACTCATGATTTTAATGTAGATAGAAATGAAGAAGATCATGAAAATGTTGAACTTAATGGTGATTCTATTGAGGTTGATAGTGAAGATTCAATTACTTTAGCTAGTACGGAAGTAGTAGATGATTCGTTTGTGCAAACTTATGATGTCGTGATTAATGGAATAGAAAAAACACTCGAAGTGGAATTTTTGTATCGAAATAATGAAGATTTAAAAGAGCAATCTTTAACAGGGGACTACAGTGGTGCCACATTATATGCTTATTATGAAACTTATGAAGATGAGCCAACAGTATATGATGTTAATATGATAACGAGTAGTTTTAATGAAAATAATTTTAGTTTTATTTTAGGTGTAAATGGAGAAAGTTACCTCATTATTCATACTAATATTTATGATGATGGAGCAGGGGAAGAGGATAAGTTGTTTATTTTAAATGATGATTTGGAATTTGTTTCTAATGATTTAGTAGATTATGCGGGTAGTAGTGATACAAAGGGAATGACGATTATGTCTACTTATACTAGCTATACTTTAGAAAATGATGATTATCCTTGGTATAATGATTCCTTTAATGCTTGTACAACTCCTTCTAATTGTTATATTGATGTTAAGATTGAAGATAATCAGATTTATTATTTAGTACCAGTGTTAAATACTGTTAGTGAAGAAGCAAATGAAGATGATGAAGAAGATAATGAAG
>CALVQO010000071.1 GCA_944358145.1 uncultured Bacilli bacterium
CGAACTATGTTAGATTTTGAAAAAGAGTTTCCAGAAATAGCGAAGGAATATTTTGATTTAAGATGGGAAGATTTAAATGAGTATTCTATTAAATAGAGGGTGTTTATATGGATTTTTATCGTGAGTGGGATAAGGAAATTAAGAGGTATGTAAAAAGATTTTTAAGTCAAGATGAAGAAATTACTTGGGTATTTAATTTTGGTAAAAAAGAAGATTTGGTTTTTGTTTGTCGATTATTACTTAGTATACCTATAAGTCAATTTATTGAGTGTATTGATGAAGATAGAGAATGTTCTTCTGATATAATTTTTCAGTATAGTAATCTAGAACATGCTATAGTAACAGTTAATATTATTTTAAAATATAGCGATATTCCTTTAACTTTTTCTCAGTTAGGCAAAAAACTAATTAATGCTAAAAGTGACGATGCGTGTAAAAAATATGGTGAGAATCATTCTAAGCTTGCTAGGGAATTGTTAATGGTATCTTTTGAAAAGTCAGGATCAACTTTGATTAAAAATACTTCTTTTGGTGATTTTAATATTAGTTTATTAAGTGATGATCGGTTAGAGTTGGTGAAGCGATTAGCTTTGAGAAATTGTTTTGTTCAAAAAATTATTTATTATGCTAAAAATGGATTAGTTAGTTATATGGATTTGGCTAGTAGATATTTGGGAAAAAAGACTGCTGTTAGAAGAAAATCAAATGTTAAAAAGATTATGTATTTGATTTTGGGTGATAGTGAACTGTATAGTCGGATTGTGTGGTGAAAATATGAGTTATAAAAATCTTAATATTAAAAAAAGTTATGAGACTTCTGGTAATAAAAATAGTTTATTAGAGGATTTTTATATTCCTTTTCTAAGCGAAACTAAAGAATATCGACGTATAGCAGGTTTTTTTAGTAGTAGTAGTTTAATTGTTGCTTCTGAGGGGATTGAGGGTTTAATTAAAAATAATGGTATTATGAAATTGCTTATTTCTCCTAATTTATCTCAAGAAGATTATGAAATTATTTGTAAAACTAAATGCTTAGATTCTTCTCTTTTCATGTTTAATGAATTCAATGATAACAATTTTCCTAATAATGATCGGCTAGAAGCTTTATCATGGATGTTAAGAAATAATAGATTAGAAATAAAAATAGTTGTTAATAAAAATTCTATCAATAGTTTATTTCATCAAAAAGTTGGCATAGGTTTTGATTCAGAAGGGAATCAATTGTCATTTAGTGGTTCGATAAATGAAACTGCTCAAGCTTGGTTAGACAATATTGAGGAGTTTAAAACATTTAAGTCTTGGGAAAATGATCAATATGAATATTTATTAACAGATTTAAAAAAATTTAATTCCTACTGGAATAATGAAAGACAAGATGTAGCTTTTATATATGATATTCCTGAGTCAATTAAAAAGAAAATAATTAATATTAGTCCACGAGATGTTAGTGATTTAATGATTATGAGGAAATATAAAAAAGATATTTCAGAGAAAAATAGTCAACTAAATTTGTTTGATCATCAATTGCGTGCGTTGAAAATGTGGGAAGATAATGGGTATCAATTATTAATGGAAATGGCTACTGGTACAGGTAAAACGAGGACAGCTATAGGTTGTTTTATGATATTAAAAGCTAAGTTGTCTAAATTTTTAGTAATTGTTGCAACGCCCCAAAGTACTTTATCTAGGCAGTGGAAAAATGATGTTGAACATGAATTAAACATTTGTTTTGATCAATCTATTGTTGTTGATAGTTCGAATCATTATGGTAAAAAAGAATTTGAGAAATTAATTTTAGATTTAAATAGTGGCTTAAAAAATAATGGTATTATTTATACTACTCATAATACTGCCAGTAGTAATGATTTTACTAATATAATTAAAAATTACGGAAATGGAATTAATATTTTGTTTATATGTGATGAAGTTCATGGAATAGCTTCTGATAAGCAAAAATTAGCTTTATTAGATATTTATCAGTATCGTATAGGTTTAAGTGCTACTCCAGAAAGAATGTATGATGAAGTTGGAACTAATTTAATCAGAACTTATTTTGGTAATCGTTCATTTGAATTTTCTATAAAGGATGCTTTGAATACGATTAATCCATTAACAGGAATGCCTTTTTTAAATCATTTTTATTATTATCCTTGTTTTGTTTATTTAAATGATAAAGAATTAGCAAAATATAAAGATTATTCTCGGAAAATTGCTGTAGTTAAGAGTCAAGAAGACTGTGATGAAGAATTGTTAAATAGGTTTTATATAGAACGTGCTGAAATATTAAAAAATGCTGAAGGAAAGCTAGTAGAGGTAGAAAATATAATTGATCATTTAAATCAATTTGAGAAAATTCAGGATACTATCATTTTTGCAGGGCATAAGCAAATTGAAGATGTTTTAATTATGTTAGGAAAAAAAGGTATAATAAGAAGTAAAGTTACAGATGAAGAGTCTACTAGTAAAATAGTTGGGGTACATGGTAATAATGAACGTGAAGAAACAATTGATCAATTTAGAAATGGTAACGTTCAAGTAATTGTAGGAATGAAGTGTTTAGATGAGGGGATAGATATTAAAAATGCTAGAATAGCTATTTTAATGGCTAGTAGTACTAATCCTAGAGAGTATGTTCAAAGAATAGGAAGGGTAATTAGAATTACTAAGGGCAAAAAGCCATCTATAATTTATGATTTAATTGTAACCACTTTGCAAAATGATATTACTAATAGTAAAATATTAGCTAAAGAGGGAAACAGGGTTAAACAAATTGCTTGTAATGCAATTAATTATGATGAAGTTAAAGAAATATTTTTAAAGAATGGAGTTGATTTAAATTATGATTAGTAAGAAGATTAAGGATGAAATTGAAAGGTTAGATAAAGATGAAGCTTTTAAAGAATTAATGTTAGAAATATTAGAAGAAGAATCACAGGGATTGCATAATTTTAAAGCCAAATATGAAGAAAAAATTAATTTTTATATTGAAAATAATCAAGTGGGAGTGTCAAATAATGATTAAAATAGAGAAAATAGAGTTTTTTAATTATAGACAATATCGGAATGTATCTATTTCTTTTTCTGATAAGCATAATTATCAATTGCATATACTTCGAGCTAAGAATGGAACTGGTAAAACCACATTTTTAAATGGTATTTTATGGTGTTTGTATGCTAAAGAATATTATATTAATGATGAGTCAAAAGCATTGAAGGTTATTAATGAAACTGTTGTTCAAGATGCAAATGTTAATGATATTATTGAGGTTAAAGTAAGATTAACTATTTCTGATGAAGATAAGTATGTTATTTTTGAACGAGGACAAAAATTTAATATATTTGAAGATCCTTTAACTTCATTGAAACAGACTATTGAAATTGGTAAGCCAGTATTGAAGGTTATTGAGAATCCTAAATTTACTTATGAAAATTCAAAAGTTTATGAAACTGATGACGAAACTCAACGTATTGTTAAACAATATTTTGATGAAGATATTTATTCATATTACTTTTTTGATGGAGAAAACTTAAGAAATTATTTTGATAAAAAAAATGCAAGTAAAGTTAAAGATTCCATTTATAGTTTATCACAAGTTAATTTGCTTTCAAATGCTAGCAGAAGAACTGAGGTATTATCTGAAGAAAAGTCTAGAGAATTAACTAAAAATAAGAATTTAGATTTAAGTGTTTATGATCAAGTTGATAGTTTAAAAGATGAAATTGAACGTTTGGAAAAAGATAATCATGATATTGAGGTTAACTTATCTGTAATTAGTCAAAGATTAGATGATTTAAATAGTCAATTAGCTGGTTATAAACCAGTTAGAGATTTACAATTAAGAAGGGAAGAGTTGGATAAGCGATTAAAAAAATTAGAAAAAGAAAAAGATGATATTTTTACTAGAAAAAAAGAATTCATTAGAACTTATTATACTTTATTTCATCTTTATCCAAGATTAAAATCTACTTTAAATATGATTGATTATAAAGAAAAACATGGAGAATTGCCTCCTAGAATAGATAAAAGACAAGTAGAAGAATTATTGGAAAATCATGACGCTAATTGTCCTATGTGTGACGGTGAATTAAATGATCACGCTATAGATCATTTAAAGCAGTTACTTTTAGAGTTAGAAGTTTCTAGTCAATCTTCTAATTATTTATCTAGTATAAAAGGAGGTTTGGAGAATGCTATTGGGCGTTGTAATAATTATCAAAATGAATGTCAATCTTTATTAAATGATGAAAAAAATAATTCTGATGAGATGGATGATGTAAAACAGAAGTTAGATGTAATTAGTAAATATTTGATGACATATTCAGATGATCATACAGATATTATTGATATTTCTAAAATTGAAAAAGAAAGAAATGAACTTGAATATGAAAGATCTTCAAAAGAACAAAGAAAGGGTGCTAATGAAGTTTGTATTAAACAAGATAGAGAGAAGTTAGTTAAACTTGAAAAAGAAATAAAAGAATTGGAGAAAAGAGATAATGAAAATACTCTTTTAAGAAAACAAGTTACAACTTTAAGATCGTTGACTAATGCTTTTATGGTAGTAAAGAAAAATTTAATGGATGAAATTAAAATAGAAATAGAGAAAAATACTTGGGAATCTTTTAAAAATATGATTTGGAAAAAAGAGACTTTTTATAGTTTAGAAATTAATGATGAATATCAAATGACAGTTAAAAATTATAATTTGAATGACATGACTGGATCTTTAAGTGCCACAGAAAGTATGGCGTTAGCGTATTCTTTTACTTTAGCTATTCATAAAACTTCTGGTCGAAATTGTCCTTTAGTTGTTGATTCTCCTTTAGGACGGGTTTCTGATGAAAATAGAGTGAATATGGCAAAGGAATTATTAAAAATATCTAAGGATAAGCAGATTATTATGCTTTTTACGCCTGATGAATATTCTAGTGAGGTTGCTGATATTTATGATGATACAGTTGCTTCTATTAGAGATCTTTCATTGGTATCTAATGAAAGTGAAATTGGAAAGGTGGTTCTTTAATATGATTGATCGTATTTTTATTAATAAAAAATATAAGCCATTAATTGATTCTTGGTCTGACGATAAAAATATATTAGATTTTAAATTAATAGAAAATATAGAAAAGTTTGCATTAGCGGCTGCAGTGGGAATGGATAATCCCAAATCTATTCAAGGCCCTAAAGAAGGTTATGTAAGATTACAATCTATACCAACTGACTATAAAGCTATTTTATCCAGTATTCTTTTAGGAAAAGCTAAGGATGAAGAAATAGATTCTTTTGCAAATGAAGAAGCTTGCTATGAAGAAGCAGAGAAATGTGTTGAAAATGGTATCACTTTATTAAAAGAAAAATTTGAAGATGCTAAATATGATGAGGATTTGCTTTATAAAAAACTTATGTATGAAATAGATTCATTATATGAAACTAATGTAAAGCCATATTTAGATAAAGATATTGTTAAATAGAAAAATTAATTGGATTTAATCATTAATATTTATTCCCAGATAAAAATGATAGTAAAAATTGCAAAATTTAGAGAGAATTATCAATTTTATTGAAAGTTGAATAATTTATTATTAATTGTAAATAAACGTATTACATAGTTTGTTAATACGTTTTTAAATTGATTATTTTTTACTATATTCGGAAGATAAAATTTTGCACAAGTCTTCAATTGGCTCAACACATCCACCATTTAGCCATT
>CALVQO010000072.1 GCA_944358145.1 uncultured Bacilli bacterium
GATTTTAAAAAGCTCATAAACCCGTATAAATAAAGGGATCATGAGCTTTTTTTGCTATTCAACTGTCAAACGGGAGAGTATAACATAACCATTCACTACTTGCAATATCAAAAATTCATTTTTTTACTAATATTTCATATTAGTTTCACTTTTATTCTGCTCTAAATTCTACTTTTAAATTACTTGTTAAAGTTTTGTTCGCGTTGTGGTTTTGATTTGAGCCTGTGTTTACATAAGTAAGCTCTAAGGTGTAATTAAATGTTGTAGCTGTGCTAACTTCTTTAGTTTCTTTAATTAGTTCTATTGGCCCTGTTGCTTCTGTTAAATCTCCACTTGCTATAGTACCAGTATTATCTTTAAGGGTGTAAGTAATTTCATTAGCATTTAATGTACATCCATTACTATTATCTGTACATTTTTCAAAAGTATTATTAGTAATATCTAAAATTATGGCATAAGTTGTTCTTTTTTCACTTTCAGTAGGTGTTACTGTTACAGTAAATGCTTTTGATGCAGTGGCACCAGGAACTGCATTTTGTAAGTTTATTGTGCTTGATCCTGCATCATATGATACATCTATTAAATCAGCAGTACCACCCTCTACTTTACTCCCTTCTCCTGTTAAGTTAACTCCACTAGTAAAATAAGCAAAGGATATGCCAATCGTTACTACACCTACACATATTACAATTCCTAAGATTAAATTCCTTTTTCCAACACTCATGATTAAGACCTCCATATTATGTTTTAATCTTATCAAATTATTACAATTTTTTCAATACCTTTTCAATATTTAGGCACTAAAAAAATCTATCGCTATGATAGATTTTAGGTTTTCAATAGTTTTGATTAAGCTTGTCTTGCTGTTGAAGCTGCGTTAGTAATATTACTAATTGTAGCAGTAACAGTTTTGCCCATATCAGCATCTTGATCAGCTGCAGCATTATTTACATATTCAACAACTAAATAATAGTAAGCTGTTGTTGCACGAGCAGAAGTAATTCCATTAAATGTAGTGCTGTCATCAAAAGTTAATGTTGCAGTTTTAGGTCCTTCAGCTGTAATAGTAATTGTTTCACTATCTACTTTTTGACCAGTTGTAATTCCTTCTGGAACTGTACAACCAGTGTAGTAATAAGTTACTTTTTCGCCAGCTGTACCATTTTGTAATGCACATCCGCTTACTGCTGCATCAGAAATTTGTGAAGTAGTCTTGTAAAGTGTAACATTTAATGTAGTATTTTTACTTGTAAGTGCACTAGCATCTACATTAGCATTAATTGTATAACTTGCATCAAATGTACCTTCACCAGTAACTGTTGCAGTTACACTTGCACCATTTAGAAGCATACCACCAGGATAACTCATGTTATTTGAATTAGCAATTGTTTGCAAATTCATAGCAACACTACCAATTGAAGTAGCTGTACCAGTTGTAACATCTCCTCTTCCATCTCCAGTTGAAGTACTAGCTGTGAAGTATGCGAATGTTGCACCTACTACTGCTACTAATAAAGTAGCTACAGCAATAACTGTTAACAAGATTGTGTTCTTCTTTTCCATAACTATTGTCTTACCTCCTTTACTGTAAAAATCATATCAAAAATTTTATATTATTTCAACACTTTTTTGTATTTTTTGTGAAAAATTTTATTTTACTTACTTTTTAGTGTCAAAGATACTCTTTTTTTAGCTTTATCTATGTCAAGAATGTGACATTTTACGATATCTCCAACACTTAAAACTTCGCTTGGATGTTTAATATATTTATCTGTAATTTCTGATATATGGACTAAGGCATCATTTTTAAGACCTATGTCAATGAATGCTCCAAAATCAATTACATTTCGAACTGTTCCTTCTAATTCCATTCCTATACTTAAATCATCAATGGTTAATATATCACTTTTTAAAATTGGTGCAGCTAATTCATCACGGGGATCTCTTAATGGTGATATAAATGATTTTATTATGTCTTCTAAAGTATAATTATCTGTATTTAATTCTTTGGATAATTCATCCATATCAATGTCTTTTAATGTTTCTTTTATTTTTTCTGTACCAATGTCTTCTGTGGTTAAATTATATTTTTTTAATAGTTCTTTGGCTATATTATAACTTTCAGGGTGTATGGATGTTTTATCTAGTATGTTACTTCCTTCAGGAATTCTTAAAAATCCTATCGCTTGCTCATATACTTTGTCACTAAATACTTTTGATAATTCACTTCTCGTTAAAATACTTCCCTTTTTTTCTTTGTAGTCTAATAATTTATCAATTGTTTTTTTATTTAAGCCAGATACATATGATAATAGTTCACGTGAAGCAGTATTTACATTTACGCCTACTTGGTTAACTGCTGTTGATACAACAAATTCCAATTCACTATCTAATTTTTTAGGAGTTACATCATGTTGATACATTCCTACACCAATACTTTTGGGATCAATTTTTACTAGTTCACTTAATGGATCAATTAATCTTCTTGCAATAGATACCGCACTACGTTCTTCTACATGTAAATTTGGGAATTCCTCCTGTGCAAGCTTTGATGCTGAATAAACACTTGCTCCTGCTTCATTTACTATAATATATGATACTTCTTTTTTGGCTTCTTTAATTACACTGGCTACAAAAGCTTCACTTTCACGAGATGCTGTACCATTACCAATGGCAATAATATCTATATTGTACTTGTCAATTAATTCTAAAAGTTTTTTCTTAGCACCTTCAACATCATTTTTGGGTTCATGTGGATAGATTACATCAATATGAAGTAGTGTTCCGGTTGGTGAAATTACCGCTAGTTTACAGCCAGTTCTAAATGCTGGATCAAAACCTAATACGGTCTTACTTTTCATTGGTGGTTGCATAAGAAGATTTTTTAAATTAATGCCAAAGTTTTTGATCGCTTGCTCCTCTGCTTTTTCTGTTAAATCTGCTCTTATTTCTCGCTCAACACTAGGTAGAATTAATCTTTTTAAAGCATCTTTAATACTTGCTTTTAATAACTTCGTTGATTCGGGATTATTTTTGTGAATTAATTTGTTTTCTAAAAATGATTCTATTTTTTCAGTTTCCGCTATAATATCAACTTTTAATACTCCTTCTTTTTCACCACGATTTAAAGCTAATAGTTGGTGAGGTTTTACCCATGATACTTTAATCTCATAATTGTAGTATATTTCATATGTTCCTGTTTCATCAATTGCATTTTTTTTCTTGCTTGATTTTAAAATACCATTTTTATATAAATAGCTTCTGATATATTTACGATAATAGGCATTATCAGAAATATTTTCAGCGACAATAAAACAAGCTTGTTCTAAAGCAAAATCAACATTGGGAACTTGATCATTTACAAATTTTTGAGCAATTTCTAAAATATTTTTGTTTTCTCTGAATATTTCTTTGGCTAAAGGTTCTAATCCTAGTTTAATTGCTTCTGTTGCTTTGGTTTTCTTTTTTTCTTTGAATGGACGATATAAATCTTCTACATCTACTAATTTTTCTGCGTTTAAAATACTAGTTTTTAACTCCTCTGTTAAAAGTCCTTTTTCATCAATTAAACGAATTACATCTTCTTTTCTTTTTAATAAATTAACTTGGTATGTATATACTTCATTAATTTTGTTGATTTCATTTTCATCTAGTGCTCCGGTAGCTTCCTTTCTGTATCTGGCAATAAAGGGTATTGTTGCTCCTTCTGCTAATAAATTTAAAGTGTTTTTTACTTGATATTCTTTAATGTTTAATTCTAAACATATATTTTTAATTATTGTTTCATTCATTTTGTTTTCCTCCCGGATTTAACTATAGCATAACTTTTAGACAGAAGCAATGAAATTCTTTTTGGCTTTATCTTTTTGTGCTATATTTTTCATTGTAGAGATTAAATATTATACACCTTAAAGTTCTATTCTTACCGCTCTTAATAGTCTAATTTCTTACATATGAATTAATTAAATTTATACTGGTATTTATATCAAAAATAGCTTATACTTAAGTTGTAGAGCATTAGGGCATAATGCTTACTTATTGTTTTCTTTGTAGACATTAACCGTTATGTTGCTATATACAATGATGATGGTTGATGTCTTTTTTGGTCTATGGATACTAAAAATATAATAATGACGTCTTTTGTCTTGTATAAAAGACTAACGCATTATTTTTTATTATATTTACTTATTTTTATTGCATTTTATCTATATTCTCATTATAATAATAGCTTATAGAAAAGAGATTATTATGATACATAGCGAGTTAATGTTTTATGAAATTATCAAGTTGTATTCTAGTTATACTGGTGAGGAACAATTAGATTACGAGAAATTAGAAAGTGCTTTTTATTCTTTGGAAGAATTAGCTAGCAACTTCTTTCAAATATCAGTTGAATATGTATTTGAAGAAGAGTTAGAAAAGCTAGAGGAACAATATGGCTTTTTGTTCAATATTGATAATGAAGGTGTGGGTTTTTCAATAGAGGATAGTGAATTAGTTCGTTCTGAAATATATGATCATTTAAATGGGGAAGATACCAAGTTTGATGTAGATTTGGATATTATTATTCAAAATATGAGTATTTATCATGATTTGGGTATTCCTGCTCCTCGACAAGATTATCAAGAAATATTTGATTGCAATGCTACTATTATTAGAAATTATGCTGTCTTAGCAGAACAAGAAAGCAGGACAGGGAAAATTTCTTTAGTTTCTTTTTTCTTTTTGAAAAGTTTAGTTGATTATTTTATGCAGTCTTATGGTAAATTAAAATATGAAGATTTTCCTAAACTTAAAGTTGTTTTTGCTTATTATAATGATTTATATCTTTTGGATGGAGATAGTGATGTAATTAATGCTAGTTGGTATGTTGCATTATTTTCCGAAAATGAAAATCAATTGAAGTCTTTGTTTTATGACCGTTTATTTATGTTAGTTAATGAGGAAGATCAGGAATATGAAAATGAAGAAGATGATGAACAATATCTAGAATATATGCCAGATCAAGAAAATGGGGATGATGATTTTTCTTTGGATGATATCGATGCTCCTGAAAATAATTTTGATGAAGAAGATGTATTTTTTCAATATTATACGCATTTTTTAAATCAATATTTAAAAGGAATAGATAAAGGTCCTGTTAAAGATATTCTTACCATGAAAAAATATTTGTTAATTGCTATTCATCCTAATATAGAAAATCATTTCTTTATAAATGGTTCTATTGATCATTTAGAACTTCCTTCTATTAATCGGGAAGATCTTAGAGTAGATGATTTTATGTTTCTATATTTAACTTGTGAAGAAGTAATTGGTAACTTTAATTATAAAGATTCACAGGTTAATCCAAATATTTATGCTCTAATGGTAATTAGTGCAATATTTATTAAATGCTTTTTAGAATTATGTATTAATGAAGAAGCCTTGAAGAATATTATAAATAGAATTTCTAATTCTGGATTTTATCAAAATTCAGAATATAAATTAGCTACTTCTTTAGTGGATGATATTATCTTTAAAGAAAAGGATTTATCTTTATCTATTTGATGTTTTATCTTAATACT
>CALVQO010000073.1 GCA_944358145.1 uncultured Bacilli bacterium
TGTACAGTTAATTTTAAAGAAAATGTTAATGAAACATTTGCTAATTATTTAATAAATAAAGCATGTTCAAGTACACCGAGTAGTGATAATGCTGCAAAGGACTGTTTAGTGAATGAAAATGGATATAGGTATGAGGGAAAGAATCCTAATAATTATGTATTATTCAATGATGAATTGTGGAGAGTAATAGGGGTATTTAGTATGAGGACATCATCTGGTGCTACCGAAAATTTAGTAAAACTAATTCGTAATGAGACACTCGATGGACTAGCTTGGCATGGATCTAATACTAATGACTGGAGTGCTGCAACACTACAACAACAACTTAATAATGGATATTTAAACGCTACAGATACAACTTGCAATTTTTATGATTTGAATACTAAAACATGTTATTTTAGTGAAACAGGAATAAATAGTACAGCAAGAGAAATGATCGAGAGTGTAGTATGGAATTTAGGTGGAACGTCAAGCACTAGTGCAACAGCAGAAGTATTTTATAATGCTGAGCGAGGAACAACCGTATATAGCGGAAGGCCAACAGAGTGGACGGGAAAAGTAGGACTAATGTATCCAAGTGATTATGGATACGCAGTACTAGCAAGTAGTTGTGCAAGAACAACTAATTTGGGTGATTATGATTCTACGGCATGTGCTGGTAATAATTGGCTTAAAAGTGATTCAATTCAATGGACTCTTACTCCCAGTTCGTCTTACTCGAATTACGTCTTTTATGTCCATCTCAGCGGCAATTTGAACAACTACAACGCGTATAACGGCAATGGCGCTCGTCCATCTATTTATCTAAAATCTAATATCGCGATTATGGGTGGAGATGGAAGCCGTGATTTTCCATATATAATTAAATAAAAAAATTATTTTTATAATATCTAAAACTATTATAGGAAAGGAGAGAAAGTGAATGGATTTAGAAAAAAGTTGTGTTAAAATTATGTTAAATCGGGGGGGGGATTTTTCTTTATAAAGTAACTGGTGATGATGCCATTATTATTCATCATTTACTTGGTTATAAATTGAAAAATGGTGTAGTCATCTTCACTAAAGATGTTTTGCCAAAGATAGTTGATACTTTGAAAATGTATAGTATTAGTTTTGAAATTGTGGGTGAGAGTAGGTATACTTATATTCATAATAATTATCAAGTATTTTTATCTAAAGCTTATCAAGCTTTAGATAAAGAATTTAGAATAAATAAAATTGTTAAGAAAATAGAAAAATTAGATTCTAAAGAACTAGATAATTTGATTCAATTAATTGAGGATTTTTTATATGAATCATGATTTTAAGATACTTAGGAAAGTAAAAGAATATCTACTCTTTTTAGAGAGTGTACTTGCTAACTTTCCTAAAAAAGATATTTTATCTAGAAATAATATTTATGATGTAGGTATTGATATTTTATATTTAGTATTAAAAGCTAATTATTCAAGAGATTTTAGCGAAAGAAAAGAGTTTCAAAAAGAAATATTGGTATTACTTAATATGTTAGATTTTTATATAGAAAGAGGATTTATTCATAAATATTTAAGTGAAAATCAATTAAAGAAAAATTCAAATAAGTTAATTGAGTTAACTAAGATGATGTATGGATGGATTAAAAGTGAAAGAGTTAATTAAATATGAAAATATCTTAAATATTTATGAGAAAGAAATATGTAAGAATGTAAAACATAAAAATAAATTAAAAGTATTTGAAAGAAATAAAGTTCAAAATATTAATACTATACTTAATATTTTGAACTCTAATACTTATGATGGTGGTAAATATGAAATATTTTTAATTAGTGAACCAAAACTTAGAATAGTGATGTCACTTAAAATATTAGATAAAATTATTAATCATTTTACCACTAGATATATTTTAGAGCCAAAATTAACAAAATATTTAGATGATAGAAATATTGCTACAAGAAAGGGAATGGGAACAGATTATGGAATACGGTTAATTAAGAAGTATTTAGAAATGAATAAAAAGTATGATACTTTTTATTCGTTGAAAATAGATATAAGTAAATATTTTTATTGTATTGATCATGAAGTATTACTTAATATGTTAAAACATGATTTAGATGATGATGAATATAAATTAGTCTATTCTATCATTAATAGTACTAATCAAGAGTATATAAACAAACAAATTAATCATTTAAAAGAAATACATCAAAAAGTATATTATAATCGATTAGATGAATTAAATAATATACCTTTATATTCTTATGGTAAAGGTTTACCTATTGGAAATTTAACTAGTCAGTTTTTATCGATATACTATTTAAATAGATTAGATCACTATATTATTCATGATTTAAAAATAAAATGTTATCTTAGATATATGGATGATTTTATTTTAATTCATCATGATAAAGAATATTTAAAATATTGTTTATTTAAAATAAAGAGTATTTTAAATCATGAATATAAATTAGATATTAATTTAAAGAAAACACAAATTAGTAATATTAAGCATGGTTTTACTATATTAGGTTATCGATTTAGAGTAATTAATAAGAAGACAATTATTAATATTAAGAAAGATACAAGAAATAGAATTAAAAGGAAAGTAAAAGAAAATAAGTACTTATTAGATAAGAATATTAGTAATTTTAATCAAGTATTTTCATCTATTAATAATTACTATTATTCTTATCAATATAGTGATGAAGCAAGAAAAATAGTAGATAAATATTTTTGGGGTAGTTAGTTTATAACCAGATCGTCTAACTCGAATAACGTCTTTAATGTCAATAACAACGGCAATTTGAACAACAACAACGCGAATAACGGCAATGGCGCTCGTCTGATAGCTCCTTACATTATTAAGTGTTATGTGGTTATGGCTACATAAAGATAATATTAAGGAACAATAACTATCCCCTCTAAATGAAAGAAAAAATAAAACTAAAGATGAATATTTATACGTAAGTATTCTAATACTTTAGTAGTTGGTTGAGGTAATTTATGGCTAAGAGAACAGTATATTATTTTTTAAAGAAGAAATATCCTAAACATTTAGTATTATTTGCTAAAAATAATAAGATATATAAATATGAAAATGATTATTATTTATATCAGAAGTATAATAATATATCTTATATTATTGTAAATGATCATCAGCTAATTAAAAGAAGTTATAAAATAAACTGTTATGATGAAGCCATTGTAAAATATAAATTAGGTAATATATTAAAGAAAGTAGGTAGAATATGAAAAAGGTATTAATAAGTAGTATAGTAATTACACTGCTTGGTGGTATGATTACTATGGGTGTAGGATTTAAGTTAAATAAAGATAATCAAGTAACAATAGAAACTTATATTGATGGAATACTTGCTAGTGCACCACCATCAAGTACAAATGGATACAAAGTGTCTAATATTAGTTGTACGAATGGTGCTAATGGAACATTTAATTATTCAACATGGAGAGTGGAAGTATCTAACGTTACAAGTGATACTACTTGTACAGTAGAATTTACTAGTAATGATAATGAAACATTTGCTAATTACTTAATTAATAAAGCATGTTCAAGTACACCAACTAGTGATGATGCTGCAAAAGACTGTTTAGTAAATGAAAATGGATATAGGTATGAGGGAAAGAATCCTAATAATTATGTATTATTCAATGATGAATTATGGAGAGTAATAGGAGTATTTAGTATGAGGACATCATCTGGTGCCACAGAAAATTTAGTAAAACTAATCCGTAATGAGACACTCGATGGACTAGCTTGGCATGGATCTAATACTAATGACTGGAGTGCTGCAACACTACAACAACAACTTAATAATGGATATTTAAACGCTACAGATACAACTTGCAATTTTTATGATTTGAATACTAAAACATGTTATTTTAGTGAAACAGGAATAAATAGTACAGCAAGAGAAATGATCGAGAGTGTAGTATGGAATTTAGGTGGAACGTCAAGCACTAGTGCAACAGCAGAAGTATTTTATAATGCTGAGCGAGGAACAACCGTATATAGCGGAAGGCCAACAGAGTGGACGGGAAAAGTAGGACTAATGTATCCAAGTGATTATGGATACGCAGTACTAGCAAGTAGTTGTGCAAGAACAACTAATTTGGGTGATTATGATTCTACGGCATGTGCTGGTAATAATTGGCTTAAAAGTGATTCAATTCAATGGACTCTTACTCCCAGATCGTCTAACTCGAATCTCGTCTTTTATGTCGCTAGCCACGGCTATTTGTACAGCAGCAACGCGCCTAGCGGCAATGGCGCTCGTCCATCTATTTATCTAAAATCTAATATCGCGATTATGGGTGGATATGGGACTATTGATTCACCATACCAATTATCAGTTAGTTAGTTCTTATTTTGAAGATGAAGTTGATGATGAAAAAGAGTGAAAAAGAGAAGTTAGATTAAGTTCTAGCTTCTCTTTTAATTAATTTAGCATGCATTACTACTTTATCTGTTTTGTTATAACATGTAGATAGAGTTAGTATTTTGTCTGATGTATTTACTGTTGTATCAAAGTTAACTGCACTTCTTCCTTTTAGCATATCTAAAAATTGTTGATATTCTTCATCACTGGTAAATTCTGTTTGAATATAGTCATTGGTTGTAGGAATATGATAGACACTGAATACTTGCCATAATGTGTTTTCTGTTGGTGTAGATAACTTAATAATGTGATTATCGGTATTGTCATACCAAGAACTATTAAGTATGTTTCTTAAAGATCCAAACATGGTTTTATTGTTCATTCCATGGGCATAAAGAATAGTATTTTTGTCTAAATTAGTTGTGCTGTTTCGATAATCCATGAATACCCATCCAGCTTGATTATAACTTTTATTATATGAATGAGTTAAATAGTAGTCATTATTGTTTGTTTGAACAAAAGGGTAGTTAATATTGGTTCCATTTACTTTTATCCAACCTTTTGTTTCATTGTTTATTTTTAGTAGTTCATCAAAATTAACATTAATTAAATTCATTTTAATATAGTCCCAATATGGATTATCTTTGGGAATATCTTCTGTTTGTTCTATAATTTCTGTTGCTTCACTATCTGGAACTTCTTCTATTTTAACTGCATCTTCTATTTCTTTTATTTCATCATTTGTTTTATTCGTATCAATAAAATAATTAATTAGATCTATACCTGATTTAATTAAAAATATGAAAGCGATTAAAAAAATGATTAAAGCAATTAAATTTTTCCATTTTAGTTTATATCTTTTCTTTTTCTTAACCATTATATCACCATTTTTATTATATCACGAATTATAATATGGCGTAAATGTTTGTAAAAAAAGATGTAAAGTTTAAAAAATAGGGTTTTAGTATATCTAAAACTTTGGTTTTGTGTTTTACTTAGGTTAAGAGTAGTTATTTAATTTCTGTAACTACTAAATTGTATAGGAGGAGAATATGGAAAAGAAATTGAA
>CALVQO010000074.1 GCA_944358145.1 uncultured Bacilli bacterium
AAATCGGGTTTTTAATTTAATTTAAAAATAAGTGAAAAAAGATGGCATTTAAAAGGCGAATCCTGTATAATGGTATTTGAGGTGCTAACATGTTAAAAGCAGAAAATATTAAAAAGAAATTTACAAAATTAACAAAGAAAAAAGAGCGTATTGAATTTTATGCTAATAATGGGATTAGTGTAGAAGCTCATGATGGGGAAATTATTGGTATTTTAGGACCCAATGGAGCCGGTAAAACCACATTCTTACGCATTATTGCAGGTATATTAGAACCAACGAGTGGAAATGTCTCTTTTGATAATCTAAATTATCATGACAATGAAACGGAGATTAAGAAAAATATTGCTTATTTATCTGGAAATACCAAAATTTATAACACTTTAAGTTGTTATGAATTACTTCATATGTGTGCAGACATTTATGATGTGGAAAAAAGTGAAGCCGAAAAAAGAATCATGGAAATAGCCAAAATATTAAACATGGAATCTTTTCTTTATAATCGTATTGGTTCTTTATCTACTGGCCAAACTCAAAGAGTAAATATAGCTCGCTGTCTAATTCATAATCCTAAATACTATATTTTAGATGAAGCAACAAGTGGTCTAGATATTATATCTAGTCAAATTATCTTAAACTTTATTAAGAGTGAAAAGCAAAAGGGAAAAACGATTCTTTATTCAACGCATTATATGGAAGAAGCCGAAAATATATGTGATAAAGTAATGATGATTAATAAAGGAGTAATTATAAGTGAAGGAACTCCCGAGGCAATAAGAAATAAGACAAATACAACGAATTTAAGAGATGCTTTCTTTAAATTAATAGAGGGGAATAAAAATGAAAAATAACGTATTTAATATTTTAAAAAAAGAACTAAGAGAAATGTTTCGTGATAAAAAGTCTCTTAGTATGATGCTAGTAATACCCATATTTATACCATTACTAGTAATTGGTATGTCAGCATTATTTGAAAGTCAAATGAATATGCCAATAACAGATTATAATACAATTGGCTTTAATTATGAATTAAGTGAAGTTGAACAAAGTATCATCAAAGAATTAAATATTGATGCAGTAATAGACACAACCAATAATGCTACAAATAACTTAGCCTCACAATTTCAAAATGGTGAAATTGATTTATATGTAACAAAAGAAAATAATGTTTACACAATTAATGGCGATGATAGTGAAACAAGTTCATATGCTACAAATTTAGTAGAAAGCTACTTTAACGCTTACAAAGATTATTTACAAACCGATTATCTAGCGAATCACAACATTAATCCAGATGAAGTCATGGATATTATTGTCTTAGAAAAAAATATCGCCACAGAAGATAATTTCTTTGCTAGTTATGTAATCAACTATGCATTTTTATTCATTATTATGGCAATAACTGTATCAGCAACATATCCAGCAACCGATGCAACCGCAGGAGAAAAAGAAAGAGGAACACTAGAAACTCTTTTAACATTCCCAATAAAGAGTAAAGATATTATTATTGGTAAATTTTTAAGTGTAACTTTATCATCAATTATAACAGGAATTATCAGTTTGATTTTAGCCATTATCTCATTAAAAATAGCCAATGAAATGTTTAGTATTTATGAAGGAATGAATTTAATGTTACCATTATCTAGTCTAATTTTTGCTATCATTGTCATTATCGCTTATTCCTTCTTAATTAGTGGCTTGTGTATTGCGATAGCAAGTAAATCTAAATCATTTAAAGAAGCCCAAAGTGCTTTAACCCCATTAACCTTTATTTCTTTCTTTCCAGGAATGATCGCTTTCATGATAGGCTTAACGACAACCAATATTTATGCTTTAATCCCATTCTTAAATTTCACTTTAATATTTACCGATATTACTAGTGGAAACATTAACTATCTACATATTGCTCTAATGCTTATTTCTACCATTGTCATTATTACTATCGTTTTAAAAGTAATTATTAAACAATATAAAAGTGAGAAAGTGTTATTTAACTAATGGAAGAAACAGAAATTGTAATTAATGATGAATTAATTAAAGTGAAAATAAAGAGAAAAAATAACAAAAATATTTATTTTCGCTTTGATGAAAAGAACAATTTAATTGTAACTGCTCATCCGAAAATAAGTACAAAAAAAATTCTAAAATTAATTAGGGAGAATGAAAAATCATTAAATAGAATGTTGTTAAGAAGCAAGAAAAAACAAGACAATGAAGGAGAAATACGTTTATTAGGTTTAAAATATGATATAGAATTATCTTCGTTATACCAAGAAGTAGTAATAGATAATGGCATAATTTATACCAATAATATATCTACTTTAAATAAATATATGAGTAATTTAACCAAACAAATATTTACAGAAGAAATAAATAAAATATTAGAAATAATGCCAAATATTCCTGAATTTACATTAAAAATTCGGAAAATGAAAACCAGATGGGGAGTATGTAATTACATCAAAAAAACAGTAACCCTAAATTCAGAGTTAATAAAATATGAAAGAAGTATTATTGATTATGTAATTATTCATGAGTTTAGTCATTTTACTTATCATGATCATAGTGCGTCTTTTTGGAATTTAGTAAAGAAATATTACCCAGATTATAAAAAAGCAAGAAAGGAATTACGGGAAGAATGAAAATAGAATCAATAAATAACAGTAAAGTAAAAGCATGGGCAAAATTAAAAGAGAAAAAATATCGCGATGAAGAGAATACATTTTTAGTTGAAGGCGATCACTTGCTGAATCGTGCCATGGTAAAAGGAAAAGTCCTAGAAATTATTTCTACAGACGAAACAATGGAATTTCCAGGTATTCCCTTTTATTTAGTAACTCCAGCGATTATGAAGAAATTATCTAGTCAAGTAAGTAGTACCAACGTAATAGGGGTATGTAAAAGATTAGAAGAAGAAGAAATCATTGGCCGAGTTTGTCTTTTAGATCGTATTCAAGATCCTGGTAATCTTGGGTCAATTATTAGAAGTGCTGTAGCTTTTAATATCAAGACAATAATATTAAGTAAGGATACAGTTGACTTATACAATGATAAAGTGATTAGAGCAAGTGAAGGAATGCTATTTGATCTTAATATCATAAGAAGAGATTTAATAGAAAGTATAGAAGAATTAAAAGAAAAAGGTTACCAAATATATGGAACAGATGTAAATAAAGGAAAAGAATTAAAAGAGATAAACTTTCCTATGAATAGTGCCGTGATCATTGGCAATGAAGGTAGTGGCATGCAAGAAGAGTTAAAAGAACTTTGTGATGAAATGATTCATATCACCATTAACTGTGAAAGCCTAAATGCTTCTATCGCTGCTAGTATAATATTTTATGAGGTGAACAAATGAAACCAATAAAACTAAAAGAAGAAGAAGCTAATAATTATGTCAAAAGATTTTTACAACAACGTATAGACTGTAGTGAAAAAATAAAAATTATGGTTAGACTTAATCAAAATTATATAGCATTCTACGAATTATATGAAGAAGTAGTCCATCATGGTAAACCTGCTCAAAGATTATCAAGAATAAGCTATCATGAGTATATAGCCATATTAACCGCTGCTTTAAAAGAAAAAGGTTATAATGTAGTAACCATTAGGCCTCTAATTAGAGAAGATATTAGATACGAAATATATTTCCACATATACGAAAGAGGAACTCCACGAAAAAGGGTGAGAAGATGAATTTAATTTATATTGGCAAAATAGTAAATACTCATGGAATAAAAGGTGAAGTACGCTTATTAAGTAATTTTGAAGAAAAAGATTTAATTTTTAAAGAGGGATTTAAAGTTTACATTGGCAGTATGAATGAAGAAGAAACCATTAATACTTATCGCCGTCACAAACAATTTGATATGATTTCATTTAAAGGAATTAATGATATTAATTTAGTATTAAAATTTAAAGGTAAAAAAGTATATATTAATAAAGATGATTTAAACTTAAAAGATGATGAATATTTATTAGAAGATTTAATTGGAATGAAAATTATAAATAATGAAGAACAATTAGGAACAGTAACTGATATTTATGATACGAAAGCAGGTAAATTATTATATATATCATTTGCAAAAAATTATTATATCCCTTATAATAGTAATTATATAAAACAAGTAGATGTAAGAAGAAAAGAAATACAAACAGAAAATGTTAAGGATTTGATACTATGAGAATTGATATTTTAACCTTGTTTCCTAAAATGTTTGAAGGATTTATTAGTGAGAGTATTATTAAAAGAGCCATAGAAAAAGGATTAGTAGAAATTAATTTAATAAATATTAGAGACTTTACTCTCCTAAAAAATGGCCAAGTAGATGATACCCCTTATGGGGGAGGAAGTGGAATGGTTCTAATGTGTGAACCCGTAGTTAGAGCAATAGAATCAGTAAAAACAAGTGAGTCTAAAGTATATTTAATGTCACCTCAAGGGAAAATTTTTAATGATTCTCTAGCAGAAACAATATATAACAATACCAAACACTTAATTTTAGTATGTGGTCATTATGAAGGTTTCGATGAAAGAATAAATGCTTTTGTTGATGGCGAAATTAGTATAGGAGATTATGTTTTAACTGGTGGTGAAATACCTGCAATGGCAATAACAGACTCTCTAACCAGATTTATTCCCGGTGTAATTGATGCTGAATCATTTCAAAATGATTCATTCAAAGGTAATCTATTAGATTATCCAGTTTATACTAAGCCAAGAGAATTTAGAGGCTTAAAAGTACCAGATATATTATTAAGTGGTGATCATAAAAAAATAGATGAATATAGAAAAAGTGAGCAATTAAGAGTAACAAAAGAAAAAAGACCAGATTTAATAAAGTAGGTGGAGTGATGAGTTTTACAATTAAACGATTAGAAAGTGATTATGAATTAGAAAACTTTGATTATCATATCAAAGGTTTTCATTATCCAATAAAGAAAAATAAGAGAGGAACATTAAAAATAAAAGAATTAATTATTGTAAATCCTGATATAATTTCTAATCTAATTTGCCATAACTTCAACAAAAAATATCAAAAAATAGTAGAATGCTTACTAAATAACAGCGATATGAATAATGATGATGAAAGTACGGGAACAAATTTAATGATGGCTTTAGATGAAGTAGCCAGACTACGAACAATAATGATTAATAAATATAAGTATTTCTTAAAAAAGAAAACAGAAGAAGAATTATTAAAGAAATTAAAAGTAGTAGAAAATGAATTGCGTGTAAAAATAATTGATTTTAAAATGATTAAAGAACAAGAATTAAAGAGTAGAGAAGAAACAGGAAAATCAAGATAAAAAGCTGATTTTGAATAGAAAAATAAAAATAGAATATAATAAAAAAGAAAAAATAGAATTTAGGACTGAATTACATCCGAAGTTCCC
>CALVQO010000075.1 GCA_944358145.1 uncultured Bacilli bacterium
TTTAATCCCCCAAAAAAGTATCAAAAATACCCCCCCCATCCCCACTTTTTTCAAACACCCCCCCCCCCCCCCCCCCGCTTGACATTATCTTTACGCTGTTTTTTTCTATATTCATTGACATTACTTGCCTCCTCTACTTTATTTGGTATGGAAAACCAATACTTCCATCTCCCCCAGAAATCGCGATATTAGATTTTAGATAGACAGATGGACGCACGGCATTGCTGAGGCGCGCGTAGCTGTTGCTGATGACATTGCCGTTGTAGTACACATAAAACACGCTGTGGCTGTTAGAAGAATAAGGAGTTAAAGTCCATTGAACAGTACTACTATCATATAACCAGTCATTACTTTTACAATAACTATAACTAGAACTATCCCAATTATACAGTTCTTTTGCTAAACAAGACGAGCGATTTGTTGTACTTCCTCCACTTGTTGCATATCCATAATCACTTGGATACATTAATCCTATTTTTCCTTCCCATATTGTTTCATGATTACTATATACCGTTTCTCCTCTTTCATATCCATAAAAATGACTTGCTAATCCATTACTTGCACTTGTATAACTTGCTGTTCCTCCTAATTTCCATGTTACAGTCTCAATCATGTCGTTTGTTGCAGAAGTTATTCCTTTTCCACTTACTAAATTAGTTCCACTTAAATAACTTCCATTTAAACTTTCTTGTAAACTTGCACTTGACCAATCATTCACATTTCCTGAATCCCATGCAATATTTCCAATACTTTCACTTCTAATTAATTTAACTAACTTTTCACCACTTCTACCATGAGTGTCATCACTAAATACTCCAATAATTCTCCATAATTCACAAGTACTACTACTTGGATTATTATAATCATCACAATTAAAGAGTACATAGTTATTTGGATCTGCTCCTATATATCTTGCATTATCAGCTTCATCTAATACTACTTCATCTGATGTACCTACTAGGCCTGCAATAATTTCCGATGCTGGAGTTTTAACTTCTTCAAAATCTAAATAGCATTTCGTTCCTTTCGTTGTAAATGGTGTTATTGTAAAATTTTTAGTTGCACTATCATAAGATAGTTGAATTGTTGTGTCTTCTTCTCCATCTACTGTACAATAACTAGTATCTAACAAATTATAATTACCATCTGGGATGGTATCACTAGGCACTCCATCTACCGTAATTGCTACTATATTTATATCTGCCAAACTATAATTAATCGTTCCATTTACAAGTGGTATACTCTGTGTTACTCGGTATTTTGCTCTTGTAAAATTTAGTATTACTGCACTTATTACGAGTACTGCTACCACTCCTATTATAATATTTCTTTTTAAATGACTTTTCTTCAATGTCTCAAAATTCATAGCTTTCTCTTCCCTTCTTTTGGCATATTATCACATTTTAATAGATATTACATTCCATTCGACAAAACATATCAAAACTTATCATTTATTGCTATCATGTATTTTTCTATCATATATTTCTAATATACAAGAATATTGAATATTTGTCAATAATTTTATGTTATTTTGCAGCACATAATTTTTGTTAAATAATATTTATGTCATAATGGCATAAATATTGGAGAGATGACATGCATACGATTGATATAAGAGAAGAAAACAAAGCACCTTTAACCCTAAATATTAAATTTATGAGAGAAGAAGAAGGAATACCTCAAAAAGAAATTGCCAAAAAACTAGGAGTATCAAGAAGTACTTATTCTTTATGGGAATTAGAACTAACTCCTATTCCTTTAAAAAGATTAGTTGATTTATGTAAAATATATAGTTGTTCCATAGACTATATCTTAAAATTAAATGAAATTAGAAGTTATCCCAACATGAAAATGGATATAGACTATAATTTATATCCTAAAAGACTAAAAGAAATAAGAAAAGAGCATAAATATACTCAAGATAAGATTGCCAAAATATTAAACACAGATAATGGAGTAATATCTCGTTATGAAAGTGGTAAAACTTTAATACTTACAAGTTTTTTAAGAGAATATGCTAAAATATTTAATATATCAAGTGATTATATTTTAGGAAAAATTGATGAAAAAGTAAAACTAAAAGAACTAATAATGAATTAATTTAAAAAAAATACCCACTTTTTCTAAAATTAATGAATAAAGTGATAGTTATGAAAATAGGAATTTTTACAGAAACATACGAGCCATATATCTCAGGTGTAACAACAAGTATAAAAATGTTAAAAGAATCCTTAGAAAAAATGGGTAACACAGTATATATTGTAACGGTAAATTTAAAAAGTTACCATTTTTATTATGATAAAAAAAATAGAATTATTTATATACCTGGTGTTAAAACAAAAATATATGATGCCAGACTAACAGGTATTTATTCAAGAAGAGCTTTTAAAATAATCAAGTCATGGAACTTAGATATTATTCATAGTCAAACAGAATTTGGAATTGGTTATTTTTCTAGAATCGTAAGCAGAAAACTAAATATACCAGTAGTTCACACTTATCATACTTTATATGAAGATTATGTTTATTATGTAACGCACAATCACTTTAATAACTTTGGTAAAAAAGTAGTTGAAAAATTCACGAAATATTTTTGTGAAAAAAAATGTGATGAGCTAATTGTACCTACAGATAAAATAAAAGAATTATTTATTAATAAATATCATATTAAAAAAGAAGTTAATGTAATCCCAACAGGAATTGATACCGAAAAATTTAAATTAAATTTTAAATCCAGAATAGAACTAGAAAAATTAAGAAAAAAATATAAACTAAGTAAAAAAGATTTTATTATTGGATCTGTTGGCCGGATTGCTACTGAAAAAAGTTTTGATAAATTAATAAAAAGTACTCAAAACATAATAAAAGAAAACAAAAACATAAAACTTATTTTAGTAGGTGATGGACCAGAATTAGAAAACTTAAAAAAATTAGCAAAAGAATTAAAAATAGAAAAAAACATGATCTTTACCGGAAAAGTAACTTATGATTTAATGCCTATACATTATAATTTATTTAATATAAACGTTTCTTTTTCTACTACAGAAACCCAAGGTTTAACAATCATTGAAGCTCTAGCTGCTGGAAAACCGGTTTTATGTATCAATGATGATAGCTTTAAGAAAATGATTATAAATGGATATAATGGTTATTTATTTAAAGATGAAAAAGAATATCACTTATTAGTAAAAAAACTAATAGATAATCCAAAACTTTATCAAACTCTTTCTCATAATGCCATAGAAAGTACCAAAGAATACTCAAAAGAAACCTTTGGTAAAAAAGTATTAGAAGTTTATAAAAGAGCAATAAGAAATTCTAAAAAATAGAATTTTTTTATTGCTCTAATATTTCCCAAAAGCGAGTTGCTTTATAAGGAAGAGAAGAAGAATCAAAAAAAGTGATAGAAGCTTTTTCTTCTTTTAAAGAAACTTCCGAAATAACTCTTTTTAACTGACGTACAACTCCGAAACTACCATCATAAAAGAAAACATCCCCAAGTACTTCTCTTATTTGCTTTTTTATTAAAGGATAATGTGTACAACCAAGAACAACATTTTCTACTCCTTTAAAAGAGCTTAAATGCTTTTTTAAATAAAGATCTATTTCTTGCATTTTATTTTGTTCAATTAAATCAGCTAAACCAACACATTCATAAAGAATAGTATTATGATTATCATATTTATGATACAATTCTTGAAACTTTTCAGATTCTAATGTTCCTTTTGTTGCTAAAACCAAAGTTTTTCCTGAAAAGTTCGTATCATAAACCATTTTATAAGCTGGTTCAATCGCAATAATTGGTACATCAAACTTACTTCTTAAATAATCTTTACAAATAGCACTCGCTGTATTACAGGCAATAACAATAATTTTACATCCGGCATTTATCAAGTAATTTACAATATTTTCAGTAATTTTTTCTAATTCTTCTTTCGTTTTATCTCCATAAGGATTATTTTTTGAATCACTATAATAAAGATAAGAATAATTAGGAAGCTCCCTTAATATTTCTTTAAATACTGTAACTCCACCAATTCCTGAATCAAATATTCCAATCACACAATCGTTCCTTTCAAAAAAATAAGCTAAAACTGCTTATTTTTTCTTTTTATCTTCCTTTTTATCAGTTTTAGGTAAAGCTTGTTTTCTTGATAAATTAAGTCTTCCACGATTATCATAACCGAGTGCTTTTACTAAAATCTTATCTCCAACACTGACAATATCTTTTGGTTTATCAACACGTTTATGATCAAGCTCAGATACGTGAACTAATCCTTCACAACCAGGCCAAAGTTCTACAAAGCAGCCAAAATCTTCTACTTTAACAACTTTACCAGTATAAATTGCCCCTTCTTCTACTTCTCTAGCTACATCTTCAATCATTGCTCTCGTTTTAGCAATAATACTAGCATCATTATGATAAATAATAACTCTTCCGTCATCTTCCAAATCAACTTTAACAGCATCTTTATCATTAACACTCTTAACATTACTAGCTTCCAAAATAATTTTGGTAATCATATCTCCGCCACGACCAATAACATCTTTAATTTTATCAGGATTAATTTTAAAAGTATCAATTTTAGGAGCGTATTTTGATAAACTCTTACGAGGTTCAGGAATACATGTTTCCATAACATCGAGAATTTGAAGCCTTGCTTTCTTAGCTTGAGCTAAAGCTTCTTTTAAAATCTTTTCCGTAACACCTTTTATCTTAATATCCATTTGTAGTGCTGTAATGCCTTTTCTTGTACCAGCTACCTTAAAGTCCATATCTCCCATATGATCTTCAAGTCCTTGAATATCAGTTAAAATTGTATGCTTCTTTTTATCAGGTGATTCAATAAGTCCCATTGCTATACCTGCAACCGTTGCTTTAATAGGTACACCAGCAGCCATTAAACTTAAACATCCTGCACAAATCGTTGCTTGTGAACTACTTCCATTTGATTCTAATATTTCACTAACTACTCTAATCGTATAAGGAAACTCTTCTTCTGAAGGAATAACTTGAGCAAGTGCCCTTTCTCCTAAAGCACCATGACCAATTTCTCTTCTTCCTGGTGCTCCATATCGTCCGGTTTCCCCTACAGAGAACGCTGGAAAATTATAATGTAACATAAACCGTTTTGAATCTTCTAACCCTAATCCATCAAGGATTTGATGTTCTCCAATTGCACCTAATGTCGTTGTAGCTAGAGACTGTGTTTCTCCTCTAGTAAATACTGCTGAACCATGAGTACGTGGTAAAAGATCTATTTCACAAGATAAAGGTCTTATCTCATCCATTGCTCTTCCATCTGGACGGATATGTTTATCGGTAATTAGTTTTCTTACTTCTTCTGCTTCAATCAAATGAACAATTTTTTCTACTTGTTTAA
>CALVQO010000076.1 GCA_944358145.1 uncultured Bacilli bacterium
CGGGAAGCGTAAGGCTGGGTTCGGAATTAATGTCTGTTATGTATGAAATTACAGCAGAAAAAAGGAACCGTGAGGTTATGCGAATTACGTAAGTTAATTCTTATGTTCGTAAAATGTATAGTTTTTAGATATTTTGGTATAGAATAACTAATAATTTTTTTGTATAATAAGGATAGGTGACTAAAAAATGATATATTTAGATTATAGTGCAACAACACCAATAGGATTTGAAGTGTTAGATACATATAATAAAACAAGTAAAGATTTTTTTGGTAATCCCAATTCTTTACATGAATTAGGAGTAAAAACCAAAAATTTAATGAATAGTGCAACGAAACAAATTGCTGAAATATTAAATATTAATGAATCAGAAATTACATATACAGGCGGCGCAACTATGGCTAATAATATGGCTTTAATTGGTGTAGCTACACATAACTATAAAAAAGGAAAACATATTATAGTATCCAAATTAGAACATCCTTCTATTTATGCAATATGTAATCATTTAGAAAATTTAGGATTTGAAATTAGTTATGTAAATAACGATGAAGAAGGATTAATAGATTTTGAAGATTTAAAAAAGTTAATAAGAGAAGATACCATACTAGTAAGTATTTGTGCGGTAAATAGTGAATTAGGAATTAGACAGCCCCTAAAAATGATTAGACAAATTATAAAGAAAGAAAATCCTAATACTATATTTCATTCTGATATGACTCAAGCAATAGGTAAAGTTAGTGTAAGTATGCATGATGTTGATTTAGCAACATTCACTGCTCATAAAATATATGGCCCCAAAGGAATAGGGGTATTATACAAAAGTAATAATATCGAAATATCTCCCATTATATTTGGCTCAGGAAAGACAAATATGTTAAATCCTGGAACTCCAGCTGTACCTTTAATCGTAGCACTATCTAAAGCCGTAAGACTTGCTACAACAGATATTGAAAAAAGAGAAAGATTTATTGAAAGATTAAATTTAAAAATAGTGGATGCCTTAAAAAAGTATAATGGAGTAATGATCAACAAAACCAAATACAGTATCCCTCATATTTTAAATATTAGCTTGCGAAATATAAAAGCAGAAACATTCTTACATGCCTTAGAAGAATTTGAAGTATATGTAAGCTCTAATACAGCATGTTCTAGTGCTACACTATCAAGTGCAGTTATGGCTGTATACAATGACAAAGTTAGAGCATCTTCTACTTTAAGAATTAGTTTATCACACTTAACAACTACTGATGAAGTAAACAAATTTATTAGTTATTTTGATGGAATTTATCGTAAACTTAGTGGACTACATGATTAATAGTAGTCTTTTTATTTAAAAAAAATTAAATTTTACTTTTTATTTGATTTGAAGGTTGATAAAGAATCAGTAGATAAAAGTACCTTTTATGTAATGAAGTTAAGTGCAGCTAGATTGGCAAGAGGAATGAAGTATGAGGATTTAAAAGTAGTTCAATATAACTTTGCTGATAATGTCAATGTGAATATAGAACCAGATATCATCAATCAATTTAATTTAGTGCATAGTAAATATCCAGAAATAAGAATATCCGAATCTAAATTAAATATAAACTATATACGCATTGACAAGGTTAGAGAGTTAGGATATAATGAGAACGAGTTAATGAAATGGTTAAGATTTATTGCAGCAAGAAGTTATGAAGAGAGAGTAGCCATAGCTGAGGGAGATGAGATGTTCATGGAATTTAATGAATGGATAGATAAATATGTCAATGATGATGTAACCAAAGAGGCACTTGATAAATGGAATAAAGAAATAGAAGAAAATAAGAATGTTAAGATAGCACGTGAACAGGGAATTGAACAAAATAAAAAAGAAATAGCTAAAAAATATGCTTTTAGACGGATTAGATATTAATACAATTATGAAATATACTCATTTAACAAAACAAGAAATAGAAGCACTAAAATAAAAAATGGTGCTTTTTTCTTGATTGAACTAAGTTTTCTTTCTAAATATTACTAAATTATATAACGAATATAAAAAGCAAAAAATTGAGAAGAAGTTTTCTTATTTTCTATACTAATTTTATCAGCTTATCTAGCCCATAACTTTTTTCAATTTACAAAATCAAAAAAATTAAGTATAATACTCATGTGATGTTTATGGAGAGTGTTATAATAATTAAATATGGAGAGTTATCCACTAAAAAAGACAATATCAATTTCTTTTTAAAAAAATTAAAAGAAAATATTTTATTTACGCTAAATGACCTAGATGTAAAAATAACTTATGACTTAGGTCGTATGTTTATTCACACGAACGAAAATTTTGATGAAGTAATTAAAAGAATTAAAAATATTTTTGGTATTCATGAAATTAATATTGGCTATATTATTGATTCTACTGATTTTGATATAATTAAAGAAGAAATTTTAAAACTATTAAAAGAGCATGAATTTACAACATTTAAAGTAGAAAGCAAAAGAAGCAATAAAAGCCTAAATACAACAAGTGTAGAATTAAGTAAAAATTTAGGAGCCCACATATTAAAAAATATAAAGGGCCTAAAAGTAGAAGTTAAAAATCCGGAAGTATTAGTAAATGTAGAATATCGCATAAACAATACTTTAGTCTATTTTGAGAAAATTAAAGGCTTAGGAGGATACCCAGTTGGTACTTTAGGCAAAGGATTATTAATGCTTAGTGGTGGAATAGATTCACCAGTCGCAGGCTATTTAACAATAAAAAGAGGGGTAAAGATAGAAGCTATTTACTTTGAAAGTCCTCCTCATACAAGTATCGAAGCCAAAAATAAAGTAAAAAGTTTAGCCAAAAAACTAGCAATTTATAACAATGATATTGTTTTACATGTAATTAATTTTACTGAAATTCAAGAATCTATTTATAAAAATATTCCGCATGATTATTTAATCACAATAATGAGACGAATGATGTACCGAATTAGTGCCATTATAGCAAGCAAAAGAAATGCTAAAATATTAGTAAATGGTGAATCTATTGGTCAAGTAGCTAGCCAAACATTAACTAGTATGAATGCGATTAATGAAGTAGTTAGTATTCCGGTAATTAGACCACTAGCTTGCTTTGATAAGTTGGATATTATTGATATTGCTAAAAAAATCGATACCTATGAAACAAGCATTTTACCTTTTGAAGACTGTTGCACCATATTTGTACCAAAGCATCCAGTCATTAATCCTCAAAAAGAAAAATGTTATGAATATGAAGAATTAATTCCTTATAAAGATTTAATTTATGAAGCAGTAAAAACACATGAAATAATAACCATAAAAGCCCATGAAGAAGAAAATGAGTTTAAAGATTTATTATAGAGATATACTCTCTATAATTTTTTTGTAATTCCCGAACAAAAATAGAAGGATTATCTTTAGGAACAAATAAATAACAATAATTTTTAGTACGAGTAAGTCCTACATAAAATAGTCTTCGCTCTTCTTCAAAAGGATAGATATCATAATGTTTAATAACGTATCTAAGTATTTTTTCATTCTTTATTTTAGAAGGTAGGGAATTAATATCATTGGTTAAATTAATAATAACAACATTATCTTCTTCAAGTCCCTTAGCTTTATGAATAGTTTTATAATAAATATGATAGTTTTGATCAATAATTTGATTATTTTCTAATTTTAATTGATGATCTAAAACGGTAAAAATATCAGCATTATTTCTTCCTAAGATCATGAGATTAGAAGAATCTATTTTTTTAATAAGTTGATAAAAATCTTTTTTTATATTTTGGTAATAACAAATAACAATAGGTTTTTTAATACTTTTATTAGATTTTAATTTTTTCTTCATTTGTCTAGGATTTTTCATAATAAAATCACCAGCCACTCGAATAAGCTCTTTACTATTACGATAAGTATTAGTGATATATAATTCTTTAGCTGGCTTAAAATGTTTTTTAAATTCTAAAAAATTATTAATATCACATCCAGAAAAACGATAAATAGACTGAAAGTCATCACCAACAACAGTAACATAAGCACCAGTTTTTTTTCTAATTGCCTGCACTAACTCTTCTCGTACTCGTGAAGTATCTTGATATTCATCAACAATAATATATTGATAATGTTTATTTATCCCTTTTTCATTTACTATTTTGGTAGCCATATAAATCATATCATCAAAATCAATAGTACCAGTTGAAGACTTTTCTAATAGATACATTTCATATATTTTTTCAATAATTTTAAGCATAGGTAAATCTCTTTTTCTTGCTTTTTTTAAAATATCATGAAAATATTTAGAATCATAATAATTAGCAATAAAAAGACGAATAAAACGAATAATCACTTTTTTATATTGTAAAAACTCTTCTTTTATCCGGTAATTTTTATCTAAAAATAATTTTTCAAAATAAATACTAGAAACACTTTCAAATACTTCCTCTATTAAATATTCCAATAAATCTTCACTAGCTATATAATATTGAACATGATGATCTTTTAAAATTTCTAAAGAAAGTTTATGAAAAGTATAAACTTTAGTATTCTGATTCAATTCTTTTTTAATTTTTTCTTCTAAACTATTTGCAGCATTATTGGTAAAAGTAATACATAAAATATTTTCTAATGGAACATGTTTATATAACACCAAATACTTAATTTTTCCTACCATAGTTGTACTTTTACCAGCCCCAGCTCCAGCGATAATAATTGTATTACAATGACTTACTAAGGCTGCGTTTGTTTGTTCTTTATCAAGTTCATATCCTAAAACATCTAATTTCATAATAACTCCAACTTGTTTTTTTATTCAAGTTATGCTAAACTTATATTAGTAGAGCGTTAGGGTTCGATCTAATGCCTACTTGTTTCTGTAAGCATTGATCATTATCTTAATGGCCAATGCCTTTTTAAATGTTAAAATTACTTTTAAACATAACCTCATAAGCTTTCACTCCTCTCTATAACCGTCAACCAACCCCCTTAATGAGTCGGGAGGCAAAGATAAGATCAAAAACCGATAAGGAAAAAGCATCAGCCCTAACACTCTAAGTGTATCGTATCATAATAGCATTCAAAAATCAAGAACGTAAGTTCGACAAAATTAGACAAAAAGGCCAAAAGGTGAATTTCAAAAGTAAATTGTAAATTCACTAAACAAATAAGAAGTGCAGATTTTAATTGATAAAATTTGCA
>CALVQO010000077.1 GCA_944358145.1 uncultured Bacilli bacterium
TTTGAAATTTAGTACAATCAATTTATACCAAATTTTTCGTAATCTCGAAATTTAGTATAAATTGCTTAACATTATACACTATTTTTTACTTTACTAAAAGATAGAACTAATTATTGTGCTGTTTTAAGTAAATTAGCCTTTTTTGCTAATTTATTGGACCATGGTTTTTTATTCATTATATCTAGCAATAGGCTAATTATTACCAATAATATAAGGCATGAAAATATCCATAGTGGCATCCATTTAAATCCAAATAAATAGACACTATAACCGGCTAGGCTACTTAAATTAATGATTATGGGAATGTAGATTTTCTTTTTATTAATAAAATACCAAATTACTGATAAAACATCTGCCATAAACATATATCTTTCATGCATAAATGGTAAGAAGTAGACTGCTATTAAAATGCTTAGTAAGCCAATACTCACCATTTCTTTTTTGGTAATTTCTTTTTTTCTTTTTAAAAAGTAAATTAATAGACCTAAAAACATTAAACCAGTTATAACAAATAATATGTAACCTAGTACTTTTATATTGGGTAGTAACTCATAAATATTAGCTAAATTTCTTGTTAAATATACTGAATAATCTGTTGTTTGTTCTAAATAAGTAGTAAAACAATTTATCAGGGGCATACCCATGAATATTACTGGTAAACACATTAAAATATTACCTAAAGGTATTAATAAAAAGTTAAAGATTGAAAACTTTTTATTTACAAAATATAGGATTATATATAGTGGTAAAATAAAAATGAATTGTAGTTTGAAGCTGAAAGAAATTCCCAGAATTAAAAAGGATAAACTGTATTTTTCTTTTAATAATAAATATAATGATAATAGGACAAATGTTGTATAAATACTATCACATTGAGCCCACATGCTACTATTTAAGATAACGGTTGGTAAAAAAAGAATAACAACCCAAGATAAAAAGTTGTATTTTCCTTTATCTAGTTCTTTTACAATTAAATAACCAATAAAGCCCATTAAGATATCAAATACTACCGATAATAGTTTAATTTTTATAATAGCTGGTCCTGGTAGTAGAGTTAATAAGTATAGTAAAGTTAAATATGGTGGATTATAATTTCCTAAACCATTTACTACACTCATTAATCCTTCTTCATCTAAAATATTGTACCATTTAAGTAAAAATCTTTTATAGTCACCACTTTCATACGAAAAAAAGAAGTATTTTACAAGAATACTTACTAAAATTAAACCAATAATTAATAATACTTTCTTATTCAATATCTTCTTTTTTGTCAATTATTTAAGCTCCTTCTCAATAATATACCTTGGTCTATGTTTTGTTTCACTATATATTTTACCCACATATTCACCAATTAAACCTATGCTAACTAGTTGAACACCACCAATAAACCAAATGGATAACATAATAAATGCCCATCCATCTACTGTATTACCTAATATTTTTACAATAATTGTATAAATAATCATAATGATACTAATGAATAACATGATAAAACCTAAGGTTGTAATCATTTTAAGGGGTTTTACACTAAATGAAGTAATTCCATCCCAAGCAAAAGATAACATTTTCTTTAGAGGATACTTAGATTCACCTGCCATACGTTCATTTCGTTCATATGTTGCTACAGATGTTTGAAAGCCAATTAAAGGAACAATTCCTCTTAAAAATAAATTTACTTCATCAAAATGTTCTAATTCATCTAATGCTCTTTTAGACATTAGTCTGCAGTCAGCATGATTAAAAACTACTTCTACACCCATCACTTTCATTAATTTATAGAAAGATTCCGCGGTAAATCTTTTAAACCAGCTATCTTTTTTTCTAGAACTACGAACTCCATAAACAATTTCAGAACCTTTATTGTTTTCTTCAATCATTTTATCAATAACGTTAATGTCATCTTGTAAATCAGCATCCATACTAATTGTTATGTCTGCATATTTCTTCGCTGTCATTAAACCTGCTAGTAAAGCATTTTGATGTCCTTTGTTTCGTGAAAGTTTTACTCCTACAAATAATGGATCTTCTTCGTGATATTGTTCAATTAAACTCCATGTCTTATCTTTAGAGCCATCATTTACAAACATTACTTTACTTTCTTTGCTAATCTTTTTTTCTTTGATTAGATTTTCCATCTTTTCTTTTAATGCTTTTTTTGTAATCGGTAATACTTCTTCTTCATTATAACAAGGTATTACTAAATATAATATTTTTGACATAATACACCTCTACTTCATTATAACAAGCTATTTTGTTTTTCTCAAGTCTTTTGTATTTTCTTTATTTAGAATATACTTTTCCATACTTATCCATTCTATACCTAGTATAATTATTGATAAGATTAAATAAGAAATAACACTCATATAGGTTCTATTTACTTGTTCATCTACTCTAAAAATAAAGGTATCAGATGTTTCTTCATCATTTATATAAACTGAACCATTATTATATGCTTTGTAATACATGGATTCATTATAAGTTCCAACACTTAATACTGATTTGCCTTCTAATAAAGATAATTCAATACGGTAACGTGTGTTATTATCTGGATTTATTTCATCAAACTTAAATTTATAATTACTACTATCTTTTATTTCATTACTATTAAATTCTTGGTTAACTAATAATTCATTAGTCTCATCATTATATAATTTAAACATATAAATACTATCTGTATTTTCATAATTATTATTAAGACGAATTCTAATTTGGTTAAAATTGTCTTCTGTTGTAAATGTTTGACTAACTCTATTATCTTTAATTTCTATTTCACTAAATCCTCGGTAAGATAATATTCTGATATCATCATATGTTTTCGTTTCTAAAGTGTATTTAGGAAAATTAATTGTTAGTAAAAGGAAAGTTATTAACATTAGGCTTATGCTTAATGCTTTAACTATCTTCTTTTTATGAGTTTTTATTGTATTTATTATTTTACTTTTACTTTCTTTAGTTTCTGTTATATTTTCTTTTTCTTCTAATTTAGAATAGATTAAACCAAGAGGTATGATCATCCATGGTAAGAATGATAGGCTGTATCTTTGAGCTGATTCCCATATTATGTAGAAAAGAATAGCTCCAAATAAAGCAATATAAATTATAGTATCTTCTTTGTATTCTATTTCTTTTTTTCTAAATATTTGGTAAGCTCCAAGTAAAATCATGAAACTGATATATGTTTTTAAGATTTGCAAGCTATATTTCATCAAAATATTGGTATTGCCATAACCACCTAAATATTCATAAAGACCAGTTCCATCTGCTGTATTGTTTAGTTTGGCATAAACTCCATAATTTCCACTTGAGAAAGTACGAGCAATTTTCATTCCTTCTAGCTTGATTAATCCAATTGGACCTAAGTCACTTATTCTTGCTTTTATCTCTTCTATATTAGCTTCCTTTTTTGCTTCATATGTTGGTTCATTATAAGTTAAATCATGATCTATACTGTTGTATCCACCAGTATGTTCTTCATTTAAGCCCATCATAATCCAGTGAGTTATTGGAAAAGCAGCATTTTCATCTAAATCTATTTCAAAATAATTATAAATGATTTTAAAGCCTATAACACCGATAAATAAACCAATAAATAAAGCTAAATATATTTTTAATTTATGTAATACTTTTGGGTTTATTAAAATATAAGCTAAAACTGCGATTAATAAAATAGCCACAACTATTCTAACTTTTAAGCCAACAAAGAAAAAGAAGCCAGATAATATTCCTAGTAATATTTTATTTAGTGGTTTATCTGTTTTAAAACATTTAATTATTAAGTATAAACCTATTACAGCAAAGGGCATACATAAAGTGTCGGTATAAAAGTAAGAAGTGTATAAATAGAAAATTGGATTTATCATCATGAATATTAAAGATAGTAAACCTGTTTTAGGGCTATGTAATTCTTTACCAATTAAATAAATAAAATATCCTGTTATCGCAATAAATAAAGCATTAAATATAGTTCCTATTAATAAAACATTAGTTGTACCAAAAATACTTCCAATTTTCGTAAAACCATAAGTAAATATTAATAAAGGAATTTGGTTGGTATATTTAGAAAAATATGCACCTGTAATTGTTAAATTATTTTCACTAATCATACGATTTACGTATTCTATAATATGGGATAGATCAGTTACTGAGGATATTGGTAAGAATATACCAACTAATAATAAGCCAATAAAAAATATTATGCTTAGAATAATAGCCATAATTTTTATTTTTTTATTCGATAGTTTATCTAGCTTTTTGCTTAGCCATTTAAAGAAAAAGAAAGTTACTATAGTACCTAATATAACAACTAATGGTGATAGATTTTGGTCAATTCCATAAAAAGCACTTACTATTGTGATATAAGCAAATAATATGATTAATAAACATATTACTACTTTGTAACTGATATTAAAAAATTTAGTCATTCATTACACCTCTTTATGTAAACTTGAATTAACTATATTATATCTATAAATGAAATATTTTGCAATAAAGCAATAAATAAACGGACATGCAAAAAGAGGATGTTAATCCTCTAAAAGCATATCTATTTTTAAATTTCGTAAACTGAGGAAATAGTGCCATTTCCTGATTTTATGGTAGTATCAGAAGACAGATTGATTACTGGACGCACACCATACATGCTAGATACTCTGTCGTTACTCAAGAAGCCATTGATATCCACGCGGAATACGTAAGCACAACTGCTGCTAAAGTAATATGGAGACATAGTCCAATACCAATTTCCAGTATAAAGATAATATCCATAATTATTACTATTTGAACCATATTTTCCTCCGGCATAGGCTACTTCATCTGCGGTAATTAAGCCGATTTTTGTTTGGTATAAATCATTGTCGTTATTACATTCAAAACTTGGTGTTTTATTGGTATATAATCTTTCATATGCTTTGTAATATATATTACTACTTGGTTGACTACTCCAAGTATATCCAGTTCTCATCTCTCGATCATTACAAAATCCAGGTGTACTTATGATCATACTATCATATGCTTGCAAGTTACTACTATACCATGTATCTAGTACTCCTTTTATTGTGCTTGAGTCTCCTG
>CALVQO010000078.1 GCA_944358145.1 uncultured Bacilli bacterium
GAAATATCAAAGCCATAACGACTAGCCATTTTTTTGATCTCATCTAAGGCTTTAATTTGCATTGATACATCTTCTCTAAGTTGAATTAATTCTCGATCCATTGGGCCTAAAAGACTAGCTAAATCACTCTTCTTCTCTTCAATTAAACGATCAATACCATATAAAGCTACACGCCGGTAATCACCAATAATACGACCTCTTCCGTATGCATCTGGAAGTCCTGTTAAAAGTCCAGCATGACGAGCTCTTTTAATTTCATCTGTATAAGCATCAAATACACCATCATTATGAGTTTTTCTAAATTCATTGAAATATTTATCTACTTCTGGATTTAATTTATAACCATAAGCTTCTAATTCTTGGTAAACCATACGAATACCACCATATGGGTTTACGATTCGTTTTAACGGCTTATCTGTTTGAAGACCTACAATTACATCATCTTCATCACATATATATCCTGGTTCAAAAGCATTAATTCCAGACATATGATCTACATCAATGTCTAATACTTTCTTTTTTAATTCCTCTTTTAAAAGATTACTACAAGTATTCCAAACCTTATCTGTTTTTGGCGTAGTTCCTTCTAAAAAAGATTCATCACCTTCATATGCTTTGTAATTTTGTTTGATAAAATCACTTACATTTATTTCTTGGGTCCAAAGACCATCTTTAAAATTTCTCCATTCTTCTTTCATATATTACCTCCATGCTTTTCCATTATATCATTATTTTTAATTGCTGTTTAGCTTTTTTTCTTATACTTGTCACTTCTTTGATATGTTTATAAAATGTAAAAATAAACATAATAGTATTAGTGATAATGATGAAATTAGAGATGAAAGCTTTATATTTTAGTATGATAATTAATTTATTTATTTCTATTGTTAAGATTATTGGGGGAATTTTTTGGAATACTTTTACCCTTTTGATTGACGGTATATATACAGCTAGTGATTTGGTAACGGATGTTATTGCTTTATTTGGTATTAAAATTGGAAGAAGGAGAGCGAATAAAAATCATCCTTTTGGTTATGGAAGAATCTTTTATATTATTGAGTTATTTATGAGAATTATTTCTTTTATTGTGGGTATTATTGTTATTTATCTTAGTTTTAAAATTGATTATCAAAGACCTCCTGTTTTTATTATTTTGGTGATTTTAGGAACTGTTTTACTTAAACTTTTTAGTGCTAAAAGATTATTTATCATTGGTAAAAGAAGAAACAGTGATTTATTAATTGCTTCTAGCTTTGAATCCAAAATGGAAGCGTATTCGAGTTTAGCTTTAATCGTTATTATTATTCTTAGTTTATTTATTCCTAAAATTGATATGGTTGGAGGTATATTACTTGCTTTACTTCTTATTTTACAGTCACTTAAAATAATCAAACAAAATATTAATCTTTTAATTGGTATAACTTATGAAGATAAAATTATTGAAGAAAAAGTAAGAAAAACTGTGGATAAATATCCGGTTATTCACATTATTGATGTTTCTATTATTAAAGATGGGCCTTATTATCAACTTACTCTTACCTTTAAACTGAAAAAAAATATCAAAGTTAGTCATTTACTCCGGATACAAAATAAGATAAAAAAAGAACTTAAAGCTAAAACTTTGGGCCTTAAGTTCATTGAATTTCATCTTACTTAATCTTCATTGCTGTATGTTAATAATTTTTTTATCTCTTCTTCTGTTAATGTTTCAATTGTTGAAGAAGTATTTCCTTCAATTAGATTCTCACTTAAAATTCTTTTCTTATCTTGTAATTCTAAGATACGCTCTTCAATTGTTCCTTTGGTAATTAACTTGTTTACTATTACTTTTTTAGTTTGACCAATACGATGAGTTCTATCTGTTGCTTGATTTTCTGCTTGAGGATTCCACCATATATCTAAATGGATAACGATATCAGCACTAGTTAGATTTAGCCCTGTTCCTCCTGATTTTAAAGTGAGTAAAAAACAACTGGTATTATCAGTATTAAACTTATCAATTAAAGGTAATCTGTCCCGTCCTTTGGTGCTACCATCAATACTGTAAAAGCTTATTTTTTCTTTGGTTAATTCTTCTTTTAATAAATCTAATACTCGTTTAAAACTAGAAAAAATTAAAATTTTGTGATGTTCTTTTATATAGTTTTTGATCATTTCTAAGATTTTTTCTGTTTTAATGCTTTCTCCTTCATAATTTTCATATAAAACATTTGGATTTATGCAAATTTGTCTTAATTTGGTTAGTAATTGTAAAATTTTAAATCTAGATGAGGCAAATCCAGAGGTTGCAATCATATTTTCAATTTCTTCTTCTGTTTCTTTTAGAACACTTACATATAATTTCTTTTGTTTATCAGGTAAATCTAAATAGATGTTATTTTCAATTTTATCAGGCAAATCATTTACTACATCTTGTTTTTTTCTTCTTAAAATAAATGGTTTAATTTGATAGTTAAGACTTGATAATTTGTTTAAATCTTCTTCAGTTACATCACTGATGTGATATTTCTCTCTAAACTTTTCAACACTATTTAAGTAACCTGGCATTAAAAAATCAAATATACTCCATAATTCTGTAACAGAATTTTCTAAAGGTGTTCCGGTAAGAGCTATTTTGGTGTGGGCGTGGATGCTTTTTAGTGCTTTCGTCATCATTGCTTGATAGTTTTTCATATATTGAGCTTCATCGACAATACAGACTTCAAAGTTCATTTCTTTGTACTCTTCTAAATCATTTCTAAGTAGACCATAAGAAGTAATAAAAACGTTTGTTTCTTTATCATGCAATGCTTCAATTCTTTTTGCTTTCGAATCACTTATAGTTCTTACTTTTACTCCTTCTCCAAACTTCTTAAATTCTTTTTCCCAATTGTAAACTAAAGAGGTTGGACAAACAATTAAAATTTGGGCATCTTTTTTTTCTTTTAATATTTCCTTAATAAAACAAATCGCTTGAATACTTTTACCAAGTCCCATTTCATCAGCTAGAATGCCACCTAAATCACATTTATAGAGTGTGTATAACCATTTTACACCTACTTTTTGATAATCTCTTAATATTTGATTATCATTTTTAGAAAAATTAATCTCTAAATCTTTATATTTGTTAAAATTAGCAATAAAATCATTAAATAGATTGTTGGTTTTAATATCACGATATTTGTTCTCTTTCAAAGAATCAATGTATATTGCTCGATATTTAGGTATTTCTACACCTTCTTTTAGTTGAGTTGGATCTAGTTCTAAGTCATCAACTAGCGAACCAAATTCTTGTAATTCAGTGTTTTCTCCTAAATTAATTAGGTTTCCATTTTTCAATCTATGGTATGTTTTTTTACTTTTTAATGATGATAAAACACCTTTTAATTCATCAGAATCTATATTATCCATTTCAAAGTTAAAAGACATAATTCCACTTACGCCAATACTAAAATCCTTCGTTATTTTAGTTTTCTTAATTAGATTTACTTTATCTAATTTTTTGCTCGTATATACTTCATATTTTTTGCTTAACTCATCTAGATTGTTTTCTAGAAAATAGCCAATCAAGTCAATATTATCCATTTCAAATTTTGCTTTTTTCAACATAAATCCAATATTGACTAAGTCTTGTGTAATTTCACTTTCATAGTCATAATCTCTTGCAATACTTGCATCATTACTTAATAAATTTAGTTCAGTCCCACTATAATTTAACTTTACTTCACTGGTGAGTTTATCTTTTAAGATATCAAGATAAATTCTTACTTTTGGTTTAGTTATTTTTTCAATTTCTGTAACATTCTCATCTATGTCTAATTTATCGTTGATAACCTTTAATATTCCTTTATTAAACTTGTCAATATTTTTATTGGAAAATAAAAGGCTTTCTATTTTTCGATTATATAGTTCTTTTAATATTTTACGATAATTATCCGGAATAATGTATAAACTATTTTTATAAAAAATATATTTACAACTTTCTGTTAGTACTTCATAGTTTTCTAAGTCATCAATTGTTAGAGAAAAATCTTTGTCTTTGTGTTTTAAATTAAATTTAGTAGGAATATCTTCCTTGATTGCTTTTATTTTATGATGATTAATTTCAAGCTTTTCTTTATCTACATTATGAACGATATAATCAAAATCTCTTTCGTTTAAATTAAAGGGATCTTCATAGTAATAATGATTGCTTGCTTTTTCATAGTTTGCTAAATAATTAATTATTTTAGTGTCTTCTTCATCAAAATAATGTTTATTTTTGTTATATGTAAACTTAGTTCCTAAGATGTCATCTCCACCATTAAAGTAAGCATTTAAAAATTTATCAAACTTAGATTTATTATTTAGTACATATAATTTGGAAGTACCAATATTTAGTTTGAACTGGATTGTGTTGTTGTAAAAAACAATATTTAGAATGATATTCATTTTTTCCTTTATGTTCTTTTTTTCGACTGGTTCATAAAATAAATTTAAGATATCATTCGTTTCTTTATATAAATCTTTAATTTTACAGTTTATAATAGCATAGTGATATTCAAAAAGACATGCGGGAATATGTTCACATTTTTTGCTTCTTTTAAATCTTGTACAGGTACATGTGGTATCATATATTTCCTCACCATTATTTTTAATTGTTACTTCATGTTCTTCAAAATTTCCTTCATCTTCCACATAAAAAATATGAACAAACTGTTTTGGTTCTTCATATGATTCCTGATAATCTATTAGATAACTTGGAAACATCTTTCCTCGAATAATTAAATCCATACCAAAAGTATTTACATAATCAAAAAACTTCATATAATAACTCCCTAAATACGAAAAAGCAACTTTTGTTGCTTATTGTAAGAATAGTATTAAAGATATTACAAAGAATAATATTCCTAATACTAGAGTTAATCTACTAATAAATAG
>CALVQO010000079.1 GCA_944358145.1 uncultured Bacilli bacterium
ACTGGTAGAATTATAGGTCTACGTCCGGTTAAATCATTAATAAATGGATATAATTCTAGAATAATTTGATTTTTTAGGTCTGTGTAATTGTAAGTTGAGTTGGAAAGATAAGTATTAACTATTTCTGTTATTTTATGCTCTATTTTACTTATTAATTCTGGGTTTTCATTTACCATAATGAATCCTCTGGTTGTAACATTTGGTTTAATTAGTAATTTTCTTGTTAATGTATTAATGTTTAATATCGTTACTAATATACCATCATTACTCATTAATTTACGATCCTTAATAATTTGACTTCCGACATCACCAATACGAGATCCATCAACATAAACATCGCCACTTTTTATGGTGTCTCCACGGGTAACAATTCCATCTTTGATGTTTATTACATCGCCATTTTTACAAATAAAAGTATTTTCTTTAGGAATATCACAAGCTTCAGCTATTTCGGTATGACGTTTTAACATCCGATATTCTCCATGCATTGGCATAAAGTATTTTGGTTTAATAATTCTAAGCATCCATTTTAATTCTTCTTCTTTGGCATGTCCGGATGTGTGAACATCATTAAATGTTTTGTTTGTATATACTTTTACTCCTTTTAAATAAAGCTTGTTAATGACTTTATTTATACTTGCAGCATTACCTGGAATAGGGGATGAAGAGAAAACAACTAAATCATCAGGCATTAAAGTAATTTGTTTGTGAATACCATTTGCTATTCTTGATAAGGCTGCTAAAGGTTCTCCTTGGGTTCCGGTACATAAAATACATATTTCATTTTTCTTAAGTCCTTTAGCTTCATTATTATCAATAAATATAGTTTTATCTTCAATTAATCCATTGTTCATAGCAAGTTCAATACTTGTTTCCATAGAACGACCAAACACAATAATTTTGCGGTTGTTTTTGCGACATGTTTCAACAATGTGTTTAATTCGGTAAATGTTTGAGGCAAAAGTTGCTATAATAACACGTCCATAATGCTTTGAGACAATATCATTTAAAGCTTCATCAACACTAGATTCACTTTTAGAAAATCCCTCTGATAGGGCATTCGTTGAATCACTTAAAAGAAGTGTTACTCCTTTTTTACCTAATTCAGCCATTTTATGGATGTTAGCCATTGGTCCTATTGGAGTTAAGTCAAATTTAAAATCACCTGTTTCAAATATAACTCCATTTGGTGTATGAATAGCTAGAGCAAAAGATTCAGGTATAGAGTGAGTAGTACCTACAAATTCAACAGTAAAATATTTTGTTTTTACTACAGTTTCTTCGGTAACTATTTCTATGTTCTCATATTTTATATTACGATCAATTAATTTTTTGTTAATTAAATCAGCTGATATTTTAGATGCATAGATTTTGGGAATTTGAACACTATTTAAAAGAAAAGATATTCCTCCAATGTGATCTTCATGACCATGGGTGATAAATAATCCTTTAATTTTATCTTCATTTTGTTTTAAATAAGTTACGTCTTGAATAACATAGTCAATTCCTAGTAAATCATCTTCTGGAAACATGACACCAGCATCAATTATAATTATTTCTTCATTGTGGGTTACAACATACATATTTTTTCCCACTTCGCCTAATCCGCCTAATGCAAAAATAGACGTAATATTACTATTATTTTTCATTAAATCTTCCTTTCATAAAAAAGCCGTAAAAGTTCTTGACTGACTAATATTATACTATTTTTTACTTATTTTGTCTACTGTAAGTTTTTGTTGACATGATCTTTACGTGTTTGTTTTAAAAACTTTACATAATCATTTAAAAATCATATATAATATAGGTGAGGTAATAGATATGGATGAAAAGAAATTAAATGAAGAATTGATTAGTTTGAAGAAAAAAAATAATTTAAATAATATGATTATTATTATTTTGTTAGTTATTTTACTTATTGTTTGTGCAGTTGCTGTTTATGTACGTGTGGCTTAATCTTCTAGATAAGTTTTACTTTTATGAGGTTCATCAAATAATAGACCCTCATAATTTTTTTGCCTTAAAACTTCATAGACAGCGATAGCAACACTGTTGGATAAGTTTAGAGCTCTTACATTTGCGGTCATAGGAATACGGTAACAACGATCTAAATAAGGTTTTAGTATTTCTTTAGGGATTCCTGTACTTTCTTTGCCAAATATTAAATAAATATTATCTTTGATATCTTTGAAGTTTATAGTTGTATGAGGTTTATGACCATATCTAGTAAAGAAAAAATATTCTCCTTTATTTTTAGAAAAAAATTCATCAATATTTTCATATACAAAATATTTACACTTGTCAATATAATTAACACCACCTCTTTTAATGTATTTTTCCTCTAGAGAAAATCCTAATGGTTTAATTAAGTGTAGAGTGGTATTTGTTGCTACACAAGTACGCATAATATTTCCTGTATTTCCAGGTATTTCTGGTTCAAATAAAACAACATTTAACATAATTATTCTTCTTTCTTTCAAAAATTATAAAACATTTGCTTCTATTTGTAAACTTCAAATTTTTTTCAATTTGTGCTAAAATAGTGTTTCTATTTGGGGTGATTTATGAATATTTTAGAATGGAAAGCACGATTAAAGCAATTACAATGTTATTCTGCTATGAAACATAGTGATAGCTCTTTAGAAATAGAAAGATTATATTTAGAGTTTTTAAAAGAAGAAATTAAATTAGGTACTAATTATCCTAATTATCAAGATGATTTTAAGCGTTATAATTTGGGTAACTGTTATACTTATGCTTTGGGTTTACCTAGTTTTAAATCTTTTATTGGGCAATTTACGAATTTGGTGGCTGATGATATTTTTCCTTTTAATATTGGGTTTATGGTAAGAGCTCATTATTATGAAAATAGAGAATTGGAGAAATTATTACATAATTTTTATTTAGACTGTGATGCTTTAGGTATTCAAGTTTATGAGACTCATTTTCAGGAAAGTAATGTTCATGGTGGTTATAAAATTGCCTTTTATGTTTCTTATTGTCGAGGTGTTATTAATGATTTTCATTTTATTCGGCAAAATAGGGATGGTGTATGGTCTCATAAAAAGGGGTATTTTCATGATCCTCAATTAACTTCTTTTGCGCCAATTTTGGAAAATCATTATGAATACGTTAAAACATTTGAAATTGTTAAACCAGTTATTTTAGAACGGAAGAAGTAAATACTTGCTTCTTTTTCTTTTTTCTTTTATAATGTTTAGAGTAGGTGATATTATGACGACAATTTATTTAATTAATAATAGTTTAACTATGAATAATTTGGCTTTTCCAGATAAAGATTCTTTGGAACAAAAACGTGAAAAAAGAATTCTTAGTATAGAAGGTGAAGAAGCAAGTCGGAAACTAGCTAATTATAAAGACTTACAAACTGTTCAAGAAATCTATTCTTCTTCTTATGTGATGAGTATTGCAACAGCTAAATATTTGGCTCAAAAATTAGAGTTAGATATTAATATTCAAGCAGAATTAGGGGAAAGAGTTATTGGTAATTTAGGAGATAAAAAAATTAGAATGATTACCGAAATTCAAGAAAATGATTTTGATTATAAATTATCGGGTGGAGAGTCTTTGAATGAAGTAAAAAGAAGAATGTTTCGATTTGTAGATATGTTAGTTAAGAAGCATGCTGATAAAACTATTGCTTTATTTACTCATAATGTTGCTATTACTTGTTTGCTTAGTTCTTGGTGTACAAAAGGATTTAATTTGGATAATCGTCTTATTTTAAATTATCAGGATGAAGCAATTATTGATGGTGCTTGGGATGGTATTAATATTATAGAGCTTGTTTTTGATCAAAATAAATTAGTATCTATTAAAAGAAAAAAATAGGGGGTTCCTCTATTTTTCATTTTCTTCAGTATCTATTGTTTTCCACTCGGTAGTACCACAAGTTGTACATACAAAGGGAACTAATACTTTTAATCCTTTTGGTTTTTCATATTTTTCTTCTAAAGAAACACATAGTAAACCAGATTCTTCATCAATATAAGCGCGTCCTTGTACTGTTGTTTCTTCACATTTGCTACATCCTGGTTTTTTCATATTGACCTCCTTAACTTTATTATTCTCTAAAAATGTGTTAAAATACTATAAACGAGGTGAAAATATGAAAAAAAGTATAGAAAATTATGCTTATGATATTGTTTTGAATGACTTTAAACAATTAGGGCTTTATTTATATAAAGTTGTAGACACTGAGATTTTTAGTGAGCATGGTAGAAGAGATTATTATCGAGAATATTTTTATATGGGTTATGAATTTCCTGAAGATTTACCAGCACGAATTCAAGATTTAAATAGAAATGGATTTTATCATATGAATCAATTTAAAAAACAAGATATAGAGATAATAGTTCATCATCCTTTAATTGCACTTAAACTTTTGGTTTTAAGTAAAAATCATAAAATTTTAGAGAAAGTTTATGATACTAAAATTATTCAAGATATGTCTTATTTAGTTAGCTATGTTACTTGTGTTAATATGAAGTCAGGAGAGGTATCTTTAATAGAAGTTGCTAATCATGGATTATATTCTACAGATACTGTTCAAAATTTAGAAGATTCGGGATATATATCAATTGTTGATAGTTTTGGTTATCATTTATTTAATCTTGAAGATCAAGACCAATTAAGAAAAAAGTAAACGTTTTTGTTTACTTTTTTGATAAGCAATTCAACAGAATTGCCACGACCATAAGTCGTGGAATAAATCTACCCGCTATGCGGGTATGACTAGAAAAA
>CALVQO010000080.1 GCA_944358145.1 uncultured Bacilli bacterium
TACTGGCTCTTGGCTAGAGATTACCAGACTGGCTTCCCACCAGCTATATATTGTACGCCGAACTGACGCACCTCCTTATTAATTATAGCACAAATAAATTAAACATTAAAATCATTATTTTTGTAACTCTTCATTAAGTTCATGAGATATTTTTCTAGCACTTCGAATACTTTTAAGACCATACTGTTTTAATTTATCTAGTGAAAAATCACCTTGATCATACTGTTTAATTAATTGAAGCTTCATACTTTTTAAGGTTGAACTATTTTGATCAAAGATATTTGCCTCAATAACTTCACAACCAAAAAGAATAGCTTGATAAGGCTGAGTTAAATAAATATAAACATAATCACCAACATTAACATGAACATTTTGATGCCAAGTAACTAAATTAGTCTGTTGAAATAAAGAAATAATATCAAAACATTTTGGATTAGCAGGAATCACCCATGCATGAGCATCATTTGTAAAATGATAACTAATATCAACTAATTTCATAATATCTTCATCACTTAAAGTATCATCTAAAATAATAGATACCCAACTTTTTTTACTCATATGATAAGCTGGATAAATTCCCAATTGATTAATATATTCTGAAATTTTATTATCTAATTTAAGATTCAATATTTCTATTTCACCCGATAAATTGTGAATAACCTTACTCTTATCAACATTAATAATAATGGCAAACCATTTATTACTTTTAGAATTTCGAAAAACCCCATAACCAGGAGCACTATCCCATAAAAATTCTGGAGTTACTTGATATTTTTCTTTAATTAAAGCTTCAATTCGATTAGACTGTTCAAAAATAAAATCATGATTAACTAATACATGTTCAGCAATATCTTTTAACATAGAAACATATTTTTCACGAACAACACTAGCAAAACCAGTTAAACCATCAATTCTAAAATTAGTATATTCATCATTCATTTTCAAATCATATATTTTACCACTGACAACCCCATTTAAATCCACAAAAATTTGAGCCTGAAAGTTCTTCATCAATTCTTTAGAATAACAATAAATATCATCTTCTTTTATAAATCCATAATTTAACAGTCGAGTAAAATCAATACTTCCTCTCTTAAATATTTCTGATTCAATAGTCATGAAAAACACTTCCTACCCATATTGTAACAAAACTTCATTTAAAAATCTATAACTGTTCAAAATTATAGATTATCTTTCAAATTAGTAATAAACTGACCACAATCTTCTTGAATGAAGATAGCCTTATCTTGAATTTCAAAAGCCAAATCAAAATATCGATCATTTACTCGAATTAAAGTAGCATTTAAAAATCTTCTCGTCATCTCTTCAAAAGGAAAGCGAATAATTCCTGGTGTATTAAAACCAACACCCAACTCCAAAAAAACAATTTTTTTATCTTGATAAGAAGCAATGAACTGATCATATTCTTTTTGTAAATAAAACCAATGTTCATCTTCAACAAAAAAAGCATCTTTTCGTAAATTTACTTCCATTTTATCACCACATCTAGGACATTTAGGAACAAGACTAGTAGGTATCCGACAATTTTTTTCTACCCTTAGCATTTTTCTAACCATTTCTAAATCATTATATAACTTGTTATGACAACCAACTGAACATTGAACTTTAGCCAAAGAGCCTTGAACTTCAAAAACTTTTTGTTCTTCAAATCCAGCCTTTAGAAACTGGCCATCAACATTGGTTGTAATAACAAAATATGGTTTTTGTTTGACAAGTTCATATAAATTTTTATACACATCAGTAGCTGGAACATTATACAAATAATTAATATGTTTAGCCCAATAACTCCATCGTTCCTCTTCCGATGCAAAAGAATAAAAACTAGAAGTATACATGTCCGTCATTCATTCATTCTTTTAATATATTTTTTAGAAAGTTTACGATTATAAAACATAAAATAAATCATAAATCCACCAACCGGAACAACTAAAACAAGTATTAGCCAAGGAATCTTATAATCTGGATTATCATGTGAATTAATAATAGATAAAACACAAAATATCTCTGTTAAATAAAGAGCAATATAAAATCCTGGAATCCACAAAGTACATAGAATTGTAAGTAAAATAACTAAAGCGGTTTCTACTAAAATAAGTAAAATAGACAAGATAAAACGAAATGGAATATAACTAACTTCTTTTTCCACCACTTGATTATTTTTATCTATTACCTGAATAATCTTTTTCATAAATTCCTCCCAAGACAAAAAAGAAAGATAAACTCTTTCTAATTTTCACTTTTATTAGCTTTTATATAAGAATAAATTGGATAATTTAGGACACAGATCAGTAAGCCTACAACTCCAACAATGATACCAATAATCATATCACTTCCACTTGCATCACCAACCATAACTCTACTCATACCAAATCCCATAACTAATGCACCTACAACACCGATTACCCAAGTTAGAACTATTACCCAATTAACTGGTGCATGTTCTTTTTTAGGATGACTTTTTCGATAAACTGGTATAATGCACAAGAGTACAATAAAGCCAATAATAGCAATTACTACACCAACATGAAATAGATTCCACTCTGGTATCAAACACATACACATACCAACAGCAAAAATAAGTCCACCAATTGTTCCTAATATAATTTCTAATAATGTATCTTTTTTCATCATTATCTCCTTCTAATTATAATGTTTCAAATTTTGTATCTGATTCTTCAAATTTTATATCATCACTAAATAATTCGGGTGGCAAAATATTTGGATAAGCATGCCATTGTCTAACAGACATCGTTCCTCTACCACCCTGAAGTATTCTAACGCTTCCATCATTGGTTGTAAACTTACCATTTACTTCATCATAGGTAAGAGTTGCAACTGGATTATCTGGTACTTTATGAGTTGCTCCCCAAGTAGTAACATTACAAACATGAGCATCAATTTCATATACCCCATCATCAAGTTCAATTCTTACATGATAAGTAGTTGGAATATATCCACCCAGTTCACGAAGAAATACCCAGTCTTCATGATTAATCATTAAATTTCCTTCTGGATAATACTTTTCATTTTCCAAATCATAAACAGCAAAATCTTTCATTCCCAGACACATATCATACATTGAAGAATGGATTTCATCAAAAGCAAACCAACCCCAGTCTTCCCAACCGCCGAGTTCAGCTGCTGATGAATCTACAGCCACATATCTTTCTCTAATTCCTCTACCCTTTACTTTTATTTCACGTCCCTTTATCCAGATAGTCCCTTCTACATCTCCAGACCAATTATAACCATAAGTAATAGAGTGTTGAGTTAAATAACTTGGTTCTTCTTTCCCATACCATAATGGATAGCCATAAGCTTTATGATATAAATCTGCTTTATATTCGCCATCTTGAGTATCTATCATAAAATGCCATGAATGATCACTTAAGCACTCTACTTGATATTCTTTACCACAAGTAACAATGACTTTATCTTCCATCTCTTCTATTTTTAGTGTACCCTTAGGATTACGAATCATTCTGCTAAGTTTCATTCCTGGGTATTTTCCAACTTTATATATAGAGTTTGATAGTTGATAACCATCACCTTTTCCACTTGTATAATTAATAGACACTAAATCAAGTTGTTCTAATTCCATAGATAGAATAGAACCCCCAAGTGAGTATAATTCTCCATCATCACCAGTCACAGAAAACTGAAATAGCCAGTCTAAAAAACCACTTCTAACTTTCTGTTCAACGCCACATCTTGCTTCATCAGCTAAAGTAACATTTGGATTTTTAACCTTCATTTCATCACTCTCTATTTAATTTTTCTTTTTGTTCTTCTTCTCTTTTTTTCTCTTCTTCTTTAAGTCTTTTCTTTGCGTCTTCAACTGTTTCACCATCTTTAGTCAAATAACGATCGACAAACTTATCTTCAATTTTAGTGTATCCTTCCACAACGGTATCACTAATCTTGTTAAAACCACTTACAACACCATCACTCATCTTTTTAAAACCAGTTGTAACAGTATCAGCTATTATTTCATTAGCTTGCACTAATTTAGATTTTACCATATTTACACCTCCTTTTTATATCAACACTTGTCTTGTTAATACATTTTAAGTATAATATTATTGTAAAAAAGAAACAATCATCAATTAATAGACATTTGTTGGAATAATGGAGGTAACTATGAATAAACCCAATAATAAAAGAAAAAAAGAATCACAAGAGAAAATTGAAAAAATATTTGTAGAATTAATTCAAGAAAAAGAATTAAATGAAATATCAGTTACTGATATATGTAAAAAAGCAAATTTAAATCGTTCGACTTTTTATGCTAATTATTTAGATGTTTATGATTTAGCCGATAAAATTAAGGAAAGATTAGAGCAAGATGTAACTAATTTATATCTAGACGAAGAATTAAATCAATACAATTCAAATAACTTTTCCAAAATATTTCGTTTGGTAAAAGAAAACCCTTTGTTTTTCAAAACTTATTTTAAGCTAGAATTTGATTCTATTGATACTTTTAAACAAGACTATCGATATGACATAAATCAAGCGAAAGAATTTTATAACGATGAATATATTGATTATCATATTGAATTCTTTAAAGCAGGATTCAATGCTATACTAAAAAAATGGCTAAATGGTGGATGTGTTGAGCCAATTGAAGACTTGTGCAAAATTTTATCTTCCGAATATAGTAAAAAATAA
>CALVQO010000081.1 GCA_944358145.1 uncultured Bacilli bacterium
CTAGCACCTACAGTATCTATTTTACCAAGAATATGGGGTTTAGTAAAGACTTTATCGAGTAAATTGTTAAAATCTCCTATTTCACTAGAACCTCCAGTTATAATTATATATTCAATTTCTCGTTTTGTTAATAGGTTAATTTGTTTTTTTGCTAATTCTAGTATTTCTCTTAATCTGCTTTCAATAATATCACTTAAATCTTTTTGATTAATTACTACTTCTTCTCCTAAACGATCGGTAACTGTTATTTTTTCTTCTACTCTTGCTAAATCACTACAGGCAAGACCAATTCGTTCTTTTAAAACTCTTGCATCTTTTTTCGTAATTTTATAAATATAGGCAATATCATTATCAATGTTAGCACCACCTAATTCAATTACTTCAGCACGAGTAAGTATTCCTTTATTAAAAATAGATACTGTGGTTGTTTCTTCACCAATATTAATTATGGCACCAGTTTTGTATCCAGATTCTTTAAATCTATTACTAGCATAATCTCCTAAAGATGATGTTACAACATCTATTACTTTAATTCCAATTGTTTCTAATACTTTTATAAAATCGATAACACTGCTTTTTGGGGCTGTGATTAAAACTGCTTTTAAAGATAATTTGTTTCCAATCATATTTATTGGATTTTTTACAATTTCATTATCTACTTTATAAGTAGTGGGTAAAATAGAAATTAGTTCTTCATCTTCACCTATTTTATTATAACTTGCGGCATGCATTGCTCTTATTAAATCTTGATAAGTTACTACATGATCTTCATTAGTAATCGTACTAGAACCTTCCGACATCTGAGCTTCTGTATAATAAGCTGGCACTGATAATACTACTTCTCTTACCGGAATTCCAAGCATTTCTTCTGCTTTATGAAAAGTTTCTTTTAATACTGGTATTAATTCATCTTTTCTGTATACTAACCCTTTTTTCATTCCTTTACTAGGGACTTCAGAGGTGCATAAGATGTTTAGCCTATTTTTAATAAACTCACCAACTATAAGTTTAATTGTGTTTGTACCTATGTCTAAACTAGCGATAATCTTCCTCATAGTCTCCTCCTACTATTTCTTTTTAATTATACTTTACTTTTACCGTTTTTTCAAGATATTCAGAATAGAAATTATTGTATATTTCAGTATTATTTTCTTATTAATAAGAAAAAATGTCCATTTTTTTGGACACTTAATCTTTTTTTAATGTTAGGGTTGGATTTTGTTTTATTTCCATATCTTTTGTTAATATAACTACACGATCTCCATCTTTTAGAGGAAAATCAAGATTATCTACTTCAATGCCATTTACTGTAGCTCCTGTAGCTTCATCTTTTAATTTAGAATGAATTTTATCGGCTAAATCTTCTATCGTGGAAGCTTGAGGTAAACAATAAACTGCTCCATTAGCTACATAAACATGAATTTTTTCAGATAGTAAATCGCGAACTGTTTTTTCTAAAAATAGGAATGGATTTTCTACTTTTCTATTTTCTTGTAAAGCTTTAAAAAACGGACTTGTTTGTAGTAATTCTTGTTGTATTTCTGCTAATGTTTTATTAGGATAAATATCTAGAAGAGCTGCAAAACCATAACTGTTAATTAAAAACATTTCTTCAGTATAGATTTGAATTTGTATAGGTATTATTTTCCCTGTTAGCCTACTAACTTTATATTCAAGACTTCCTTCTTGATTAAATTTAATATGAGGTATGGATAAATGTAGAGCTTGATATCCATTTGGTTTTGGATTTTTAATGTAATCTTTAGTATACTCTTCTAATACTTTAAAACGATTTTTAATTATTTGTTGTAATTTTTCAATGTCTTCTTTATTTTTTACCATTATGGAATATCTAATTAAATTAGGTATTTCACTAATTTTGTGATGATCAGTAAATTGTTGATAAAGAGAAAAATTACTTTTTAAACTTGCTCTTATATTTCCTTCAATTTTTTCTTCTTGTAATATTGCTTGCAATAAATTTAATTCACATTCTATTTCTTTTTGATGTTTAATGGAATAATCTTTACGCATTCCTACAATTTCTTTATATTCTTCTTCATTTAAATATTTTAAAGAAAGATCTGCTAATTCATCTCTGGCTATATATGCTCCTACATGATCGGCTAAGGGAACAAATAATCTTAATGTTTCAGCACTTTTGGCTATTCTTTTTGGTTCTTCTTTATATTCTAGTGTTCTCATGTTATGAAGACGATCTGCTAATTTAATTAATATTGTTCGGTAAGATTTTAAAACTGCTAATAATAAAAGACGATAATTATATGCTTCTTGTTCTTCTTTACTATTGAAATTTAAATTGGTTATTTTGGTTACTCCCATTACTAGGTCAGCTATATCTTGATTAAAATGTTTAATTAAAAGTTTTTCTGTCATTTTACAGTCTTCTACAGTATCATGAAGTAATTCTGCACAGATGCTATTGGCATCATGTAAATCTAATTCTTTTAGAGCAATATAAGCTACATAAAGTGGATGAATAATATATGGTTCACCACTATTTCTTTTTTGGTTACGATGTAAATATTTAGCTGTTTCATAAGCTTTATTAATTAATCTCATTTCTTCTTTAGTAAATTTCTTTTTGCATTCATTCATTAATTCAGTATAAATGTCCGTATGATGCTCAACTTTTCTTTTTGTAAAATAATTTAAGGCTCCTATAATTTTATCTTCAAACATACTACACCCCCAATTAAATTAACGATATCATATCAAAAAGTACTTTAATTGTCAAATATACTTTAAACTAATCTAATACGATAAGATACATTTCTTACTGTTAATATGATATCTACTCTATTGGCACTAGCCATATCTCTTGGGACTGTTAAAATTGCTTTTTCATTATATGAACTTGGATTAGATACAGTAGCATTATATGTATAAGTTCGATTATTTATTTGATATTCAACTTTAATAAAGTTTTCAAAAAATGAACGATAGGTTTTTGAAGAATTCATATATGGTACTTCATTATCTAATTTTAAATCATAATCTAATACTAAAAGAGTTGTTCTTGTTCCAGGATTTATCGATATAGAATCAGTTGAAGGAATACAATTATTATCTGTTATACAATATTTATAACTATATTCATAACGGTTAGTAAATTCATATTCATTTACTTTAAATTTTGTATTTCCTAAAGTAGTGTTACTTAAATTAATATTTGTACCCATATTTACTGTGTTTTCTACAATGCTATCACTAATAATTGTTGGATCTAAACTTATTTTGTTATTTACTGTTCCAATTCCTCCAACACTTCCATCATAGTGAGAATATACTGTTAAAAGAAAATCTTGATTAATTAAATATTTGTCTATTTCATAAACTAAAATATAATCACTGCTTGTATTACCTTTAATATAAGTTCCATTATATGGTGTTCCAAAATCAGTAAAATAATTAGCTGTAGATAAAGTTGGTAAAAAATATTCATCATTAACTGTTAATTCTAAATTGATATAATTAAAATTATGATCTTCACGATATCGATTAGTAATTTCTAGTAATAAGATTACATAATATTTATCTTGGTTAAGTATTTCTCCACCTTGACTTAAATTAGAAATATAACTATCTTTAATAGTAAAATTTAAATAGCCTGAGGCAATAGAATCATTTTCTCTATATACTCTTTGATAGACTTCCTCATTCATATACACAAGTGTTCCTAATACTCCAATTATAATAACAAAAATCATAATGAAGACAAACTTATTTTCTTTATAATAATATTTTAATTCTCGGAAAAATCTTCTAACTGATCTTTTTGCTTTATTTGTGTCTATTCCAATTAAAAATTCTACTTCTTCACTATCTTCACTGCTGATTTCTAATTCAGCTAGATCACTTTTAAAATCGAATTGTTTAATATTAAATCCTATACCTCTTATCGCTGTAAAAAAGATAAAGATATATTGACTATAATGAACGATGGTTGCTAAATCTCTGATTAATCTAGCAAATACGGGATCTAAAGCATCATTTTCTATTGCTCTAAATATGCTAAAACTTACTGTAATTAAGATAAAAATGATTAAATAATAAATAATACTAATATTGTAAAATTTAGTTGGTTTTTCTTTTCTTTGTAAGAGAATCGATACAAAGATAAAAACAACCATGATTACAATTACTGCAATATACATAAAAATATTAATATAATTACTTGCTAAAGTTGATAAGATATCATTAGAAGTAAATGTATAATTATTAGCAACATAATCACTAAAGAAAGTGATAATTTGTCTTGTTTGTGTTAATAAGTATATCATTGGGATTAATAAAAATAAATGAATTAATCGAAAATGCTTTATCATAAAGGCATATGGTTTTTTTATGATCATTTTTAACACCTACCATTATAATTTTAACAAACAAACTTCTCTTTGTAAATTAATTTAAAAAAATTTTCAAAAAATTCATAAAAAGTGTTGACAAAAATGCTTTTATCATTTAATATAACTATCACCAATTCACTTAACAAGGCGAATTGGTGCTAGTATCACACTAGTCAACCCCTTTTTATTCTTTTAAGAAGCTGTCTTCAGGGGGCAGCTTCGATTTTTTTTGCAATAAAAACAAAGTGGAGATAAACTCCACCCGAAAAAAATTTATTATATCTTGCCCATGTGTAAAGGATTAAGCGACAT
>CALVQO010000082.1 GCA_944358145.1 uncultured Bacilli bacterium
TTCCACTTTTTAATAATTTTTCTTTATAATTTCTAACCTTTGCTGGGTTAGAAGTTGCAAATAATACTTTCATTTTTCCTCTCCACCTTTTATCCTATTTAAATAGTTACCTAGATTTTTATTTTGTTTTATTTCTGATATGAAATCAGGTTTAAATTGTTCTAAATATTTAATTATCAAATTAACATATTGATCGACATGCTTATCATTCACAATATCTTTCAAATATTTATTAATTCCTTTTTTTGTGTTTACTCTATCTAGGTAGAAAGTAAGCAAATTGGTGTTTCCTATTTTTTCTTTTGCCGATAAAACAACAGAAAGTAAAGCCTCTCTTGTAGCACCATATCTTGCTTTATAGCCACCACATCTAGAAAAAAGAATTAATGTGCAGCCAATAAATAATTTGTCTGTTCCATCACTAGGAAACGTTTTTCGAGCAAATTCTATTAAACTTTCTATATTATTCTTTTCATAGTCATCATATAGTTCCATTAAAATTCGATTAATCATCTATATCACCTATTCTTTTGTTAATTTTATCTATTAAATTTGTTATGTATTGTTCTAAATATGCTTTTTTATATACATAAATATAAGAGGGATGTTTCTCACAGATTAAAATTTTTTGATATTTCGTTATCTTTTTTAATTCATTATTTACAATATTTCCTAATCCCACTATACAGTTGGGTTTTATTTTTTCTATTTCTTTTTTAAAGTTTTTTAGAGAACTTTTTATTTCTTCTTTTGTGGGATATCTTAATTTTCCAAATTTATCTGTTGGAGCATATGGCACCAAGTTTAGTTTGAAGCATTCATAATCTAACTGATTTATTACTTTGTCAATAACTTTACCACTATTGGTTGTTTTATCAAATGGTTCTTTATCTTTTTTATTAGATAAACCAACAAATACTACTTTTTTCATTTTTTATGTTCCTTTTACTTAATTTTGTTTATTAAAGATTTACATATTTCATTATCTCCTATTTTGGTAATAGAAAAAGTTTTATAGCCTATTCTATTGAAACTAGACCCGCAATGATATACTACTTCACTATCTAATATAAAATATCTATCATGAAAAGTATTATTATATTTTACTGTTAGATTATGATATTGTTTGTTATATTTTTCTATATCTTGTTTAGTTAATAAATTATTTTCTTTTGTTATAATTGTTACTTTGATGCTTAAACTTTTAATGATATCTAGTAGTGATTTATCAGCATAAGAATCAATAATGATTAGTTCTTCTTTTGCACTCTTAAAAATATCTAGTATCTTAGAATAAGCATCATAAATTTGTCCATTAAAATATATTTCACTTGTCTTTTGTTGTTCTTCAAGTTTTTGAAATGATTCTTCTAATACTTGTATTTTATCATGATCTTCTAATACTAAATTGTTAATATATTTTTGTTCTATTAAATTAGCTCCAATGTATTTTCGCATCGCAACAAAAGCGTTCATAATAGCAATACTTACCTCTATTGCAACTTCACTATTTAAAATAGCCGATAACATTGCAACGCCTTGTTCGGTAAAAACATATGGTGGTCGTCTTAATCCCATTTTGTCATTATTGGACATCACATTTTGTGATTTCCAATTTAAAAATTCATTTTGGCTTAATTGAAAGCAGAATTCTTGAGGAAATCTTTCTATATTTCTTTTTACTTTTTGAATTAGTACTCTTGTTTCTATCTGATATAATCTGGCTAAATCTCTATCTACCATTACTTGATGCCCACGTATTTCATAAATTAAATTTTCAATTTTTTCTTCTTGTTTTAAAACAGTATCATTCATATTTTCACCCCACTGATTTTCTAATATAATTGTATCAAACCATACTTTTGTTTGTCAATGCTTTTTGCATAAATATTTTAAAATTTATTAAACTAATAAAAGGTGATACTTTATGGATAATCATTTAAAACTTAAGCTATGGAAAGCTTGTAGTATTGTAGTAATCTTTTTACTTTCTTTTTTAGTACAGAATATGTATTACTGGTTTCCATCATTTATTACTTCTTTAGTATTTCCAGTGAGTGATAGTATATGGCAATTTAATAAAGTGATTATACTTTCCTTTTTAATTTGGTCTGTGTTTGAGAAAGTTACCATACGAAAAAAGCATGACATTAATACATGTACAAGTGGCTTAATTGCTGCGCTTACTTGTGCAGGTTTATTCATGCTTATTTATTCTCCTATTTATTTTTTCCTTTTAAATCGTGAACATAATATGTTACTAATGCTAATCATTTATTTTGTTTGTATTGTTCTTAGTGTTCTACTCAACTTGCAATTACTTAAAAGGAAATATAATTCCGAATTAGAAAAGAAAATTATTTTAGCTTGGTTACTTGTGGTAGTTATGAATGCTATCCTTACCTATTACCATCCAAATTTAGTTTTGTTCTAATTTCAGTAAATATTCTTTTTTATCTAATCCGCCGGCATATCCAGTTAGATTCCCATTAGACCCTACTACTCTGTGACAAGGAATAATAATCGATATCGGATTATGACCTACAGCTCCCCCGACCGCTTGAGCTGACATACTTTTAAGCCCTTTTTCTTTGGATATTTTATCTGCTATTTCTTTGTAAGTCATAGTTTTTCCATATGGAATGTTACAAAGGATTTTCCAAACCTTTTTTCTGAAAGTTGATCCAATTGGATTTAGGGATAATTCTTTTATGTTTGGTTGTTCTCCCTTAAAATACCTGTCTAACCAATCCTTCGTTTTTAAAAATATTTCTTCATTATTATTTTCAACTATTTCTTCTTTTATTGATTCCAAATAATATTTTTGATCTTTAAACCATAAACCAATTAATTCATTATTTTTACTTGCAAGTAGAATGTCTCCTAAAGGTGAAAGATAATGACTTATGTAAATCATATTAGAAACGGCCTCCTTTATTGATACCCTAATTTAAAACCTACCGCCGCCACCTCCTCCACCGCCGAAGCCTCCACCGGATGAAAATCCTCCTCCGCCTCCAGAACCACTAGACCAGTTAGAGCCTCCGGAAGAGCTACTATAAGAAGATACTCTAGCACTATGAACTGATGAAGAAACAGTATGAGAAATTATTCTTAGATTTGTGAAAGTAATCGGATCGAAACTAAAGGTATAATCTACATTCATATTTTCTAATTTTATTTTCATTGTTTTTGATAGTTTATCGGCACAACCTAAAACAACTGCATAAACTAAATATTTTTCCCATAAAATTATTTCTGGTAATGATTTTTCATCCATAGAGCCAAAATCTTTTAAAAATTGTTTGAATGCTTTCCATTTTTTATATTCTAATGCTCCTTTTTCGGTTCTTTTTTTAGCAATAGCAGTATAAATAATCAGAATTAGAGCGATCAAAATAACAACTAAATAAAAATTTAAAACATTATGAATAAAGTGGTTTTGAATATATAAATGAATTATTCCTATTACCGAATAAATAATTGTTAGTATTGCAAATATTCTACTATATTTTTTAACACGATAAAACTCACTTTTAACTTCTTTTAATTTGTAAGGAATTGTATTTCTGTTCCAGATAAGAAGAATTATAAGAGCAAGCATAAATGCAAAAAATCCTAAACTAGCCGCTAAGAAAAGAATAATTAATATAATAAATCCTTTCCATGCTTCTCTTTTTGCAGTAGAACTTTCTACTTTTGTCTTATCTTCTTCGTATAATCTTTCACTTAAAGCAATATTCAACATGATTTTATGTACTTTCTTCCAGTCTTTGTAAAAACTAGTTGTTGTTTTGGCAGTCTTCTTTAAATCTTTTAACCAAATCTTTTCTTTACTTCTAAAAATCAAATTTATTAGTGCTTTTTCTAATTCATTTGTGTGATCTAGTTCTAGTCCATTTTTTTCTAAAAGGATATCTTTCTTTTCTTTATCTTCTGTAGCTTTTATTTTTTTCTCATAAATTAAATATAATATTTCTGCTGATACCGATTCTTCTGTTATTTTCTTTTTCATTAAATATTCTACTGTAGATGGATTAAAATTATCTGGGAAATCTCGCATATATTTATGTGGAAAATCTGCTTCATATTCTTTATCACATTTAAAGTAAATGTAAATTCCTGTTCCTACTAGGCAAATAATTACAATACCAGCAATAATTGTTGCTGTTTTATTGTAGTTTTCTTCCTTTTCGATAATTTCTTGTTTAACAGGAACAAGCTTTGCTAATAATTCACTTTTTAATTCTTCATTTTCTAATAGTGCTACTGACTCCATTGCTACATCATACCAATAATAATCACGTGTTTCTAAGGCTATTTCAACATCTTCTTTGGCTGTTTTCTCTTCAGTTTCTACAACAAGAGCATGTAATTCTTCTAATTTGGTTTGTAAATCCCCTAGTACTGTTTCATCTGTAACTAATGATACATAATATGAAGCATTATTGTAACAAGATCTAGTTGGATAACGATTACAATAATCTAATTCCGCGTATGCTTGCTCTTGATTTTGATATTCTGTTTGCTCTCGTTCATAATTGGCTTGATTTGCTAAATCTTCTTCGTAGTTTAGTATTTTAGTTAAAGCATCGACTCCAGTTGTTTTAGT
>CALVQO010000083.1 GCA_944358145.1 uncultured Bacilli bacterium
TACTATAAAGTTACATTAGTAAATCAAACCAATAATCATGAACAAATCATCTTAAAAAATGGTGATGGTGTCTATGTAGTAACACCAACATTAAACAAGAGTTTCAAATTTCAAAGTGAATGGCCATCAAACAGCAGTCAATCCTATATCTTATCTTCACTATTAAAAGATATTCAAAATGATGAAAATGCTAGTTTAGAAGAGCAAGACAAAAATTATGTAATTAAAACATCTGTAAATTATCCCAACAATGCTAGTTTAACTTATCAAAAAATATATTTTGATAAAGACATGAATTTAGAAAAAGTAGAAGTATATGATAAAGAAGATATTATTAATATTAAAGTCGTATTTTCTACAGTAGATTTGAAATCAGGATTAAATGAAGATGACTTTTTACTAGAAGACTTAATTGATATGAATGCCGAAGAAAATAATATGGAACAAAATAAAGAATCAAATAATAATGAGACCAAACAAGAAACGAATGAAAGCAATACAACAAGCGAAAATGAAACAAATGAAGAAACCGATAATACCACATCTCCAGAAGAAAATAGTAATTGTGAAAATGAAGAATGTGATACGAAATCTAGTAATATCTTAGATAGCATTATTTATCCATTATACATTCCAAGTGAGACATATTTATCAAATAGTGAAGAAATAGATACTGATGAAGGGAATAGAATGATCCTAACTTTCGCTGGAGATAAAAACTTCGTTTTAATTGAAGAAGTAGCAACTGTAGCAAGTGAATTTGAAATAATTCCTGTTTATGGAGATCCAATTATGTTAAGTGATACAATTGCCGCTAAAAGTGCCAATTCCATGTATTGGACAAGTAACAATGTTTCTTACTATTTAACCAGCAATGATTTATCTACAGAAGAAATGGTAACTATCGCAGAATCTCTTGGAAATACTTTAGTAGTATCTGGAAGCAAATAATGCTTCTTTTTTCATATAATTTGACAAAAAGTATAAATCGTGGTATGATATGCCGCTGCAAAGGGGGGAAAAATATGAATATTAATTGTATTGACTCTTTAGGTAGAGAATTAAAAGAAAAATTAAGGGTAACAAAAAAGAATTGTTTAACATTAACAAACATCCCATATAGTGGAGTAAAACACGAAATAGCAGAAGAAGATAGAACTACTACAATATATAGTTTACTTCCTGGACTAGAAGATGTTCAATTAATAGAAAGAACAGATAAAGAAAATACTAAAGTCTACATGACAAAGTCTGAATTAGTAGCTAACATTTCTAAAGAATCATTAGATGACTTATTAGTACAAATTAATATAGCTACAGCCTCAATGGAAAATAGAGGAATGATTAGTTCAGGAATGATTACCATTCCAGAGGAAATCATTAATAACCTTAGAACGATGAATCATATTTCTTTAAAAAAGTTACCTAACGAATTAGATTCTTTATATACAGAGTATACTACTCTAATTGCAACAATTAGAGAGTTACAAACGAAAAAAACGGATTTTATAAAGAGTTTATAACCTAAAATAGACGAAAAAGAAAGCAAAACTGCGTAAAAACTTGCTTTCTTTTATTTTTACTGATATAATTTAGTCAGGTGATGAATTATGGCAAAAAGTAAACCAAAGAAAATCAAACAAGAAAAATATCGTAGTGAAGAGCAATTAGAAATGATCAGATTCATTCGTATATTAATTATTGTAATCATTATCATTCTAGGTATCTATTTTTTCACAAGAATATTTGTTACGAAAGACTTATTAAATAACAATGATGAAGAAAGAGAAATCACAGAAGGAACAGTTAATTATACAAGAACTTTAATCGGATCTATGTTAAATAAACCAGAAGAAGAATATTATGTAATTATTTACAACAGTGAGGATATTAGATCAATATATTATAGTGGTATAGTTTCAGCTTATGAAAACAATGAAGAACCATTAAAAGTATATTATGCTGATTTAAATAATGAATTAAATAAAAAATTCTATAATTCTGAAAATTCCAATTTAAATGTAGATGATATTTCAGAGTTAAAAGTTGGAAATTTAACATTAGTAAAAGTAAAAAATGGTCAAATTGCCGAAATATTTGCAAATGAAGAAGATATTGCAACAGAGTTAGCATATATTAAAAGTGAAGATACTGAAAATTAGTATCTTTTTTCTTTATATTTTTTAGAATTTGTGATATTATTTTATAGTAGAAGGTGAATTCATGAACAAGAAGAAAAATTATAGAGGTTTTAATTTAGCATGGGTAATAGGAATTGTTGTAGTAACTAGTATCATATCAGCTTTAACAACAGGTGTTATCGTTTATAATAACAATAAATTATCATATGACTTAACTTATGGTGACTTATCAGATGACAAAGACTTAAATGAATTTTTAAGTGTATATGCAAACATTTTATCTAGTTACTATGAAAATGTAGATAAAGGAGAGCTTTTAGATCAAGCTATTGCTGGTATGATGGACTATCTTGGAGATGATTATACCACTTATTTAGATGATGAAACAACCGCTGAACTATTTGATTCTTTATCAGGAGAGTATACAGGAATAGGTGTATCTATAAATAATACTGATAAAAGCATCGCCGAAGTTTTCGATGATACTCCAGCAAGTCAAGCCGGTATACAAGTAGGTGATATTATCGTAGGTTTTAACAATATAGATGTAACTAATATGGGTGCAACCGAAGTTGTAAAAATGATTAAGAATACTACAGATTATTTTACTCTACAATTACAAAGAGGGACAACAGTAGTAAATGTATCTTTAAAAAATGAAAAACTTATCGCTCCAACTACAGATTATTATATGATTGAAAATACAAGCATAGGATATTTATCTATGGAGACTTTTTCCAATACGTTAGCTACACAAGTAGAAAAAGCTCTTAATGATTTAGAAAGTAATGGCATGACCTCTCTAATTATTGATTTACGTGAGAACACTGGTGGATATTTAACTGCTGCTACTGATGTTGCAAGTATCTTTCTAGAAAAAGGGAAAAGAATATATGGTTTAGAATATCAAAACGAAGTAACTAATTATAATGATGAAACTAGAGAACATAAAGAATATAATATTGTTGTGCTAATTAATGAAAATACTGCATCAGCATCAGAAATTCTTGCTTCTGCATTAAAGGAAAGTTACGGAGCAACCATAGTGGGTGAGACATCATTTGGAAAAGGAAAAGTTCAACAAACGATGCAATTAGATGATGGATCAATGGTAAAATATACTTCAGCTTATTGGTTAACACCAAATGGAACTTGCATAGATGGGGTAGGAATTAGTCCAGATTATTATGTTACCAATGAGCAAACTACAGATGAAAATGGAAATATAACTGGAATTACAGATTTACAATTAAATAAAGCAGTGGAAATTTTAAGCGGAATAACAAACTAAAATTTGTTATTTTTTCTTTTCTTTGTTATAATAAAATAAGTAAAGAAAGCCAGGAGAAAAAAATGAATGAAGAAAAAAATAAAATAAAGGTGGGCGATAAATTAGAAATCCATTGCTATAAGCATGACGGAAAACTACATCAATTATGCGATGAAGGAATTGTGCTAGCCATAGATGATGATCAAATTGTTGTAGCCAATAATAAAGCAAAGTTAACTGAAGCTGACGGAAGAAGTTATCATGCCAAAGAACCAGCCATATTATTTTTTTATAAGAAGCATTGGTTTAACATAATTGGTCAGTTAAAGAAATTTGGATTATTTTATTATTGTAATATAGCAACGCCATATATTGTAGATGGAAAAATAATTAAATATATTGATTATGATTTAGATTTGCGAGTTTTTCCCGATGGTGGATTTAAAATACTAGACTATAATGAATACAATTACCACAAAAAGATAATGCATTATTCAAAAGAAATTCAAATGATTATAAAAAGTGAACTATCAACATTAATCGAAATGAAAAAAAATAATGAGGGGCCATTTGCTAAAGATGAAATAAAAAAGTATTATCAAATTTACAAAAAGTTAACAAAATAGATTTATATAAAAATATAGAAAGATTAATCCGAAAAAAATTGTTAAATTAGCAATTTTTTTAATTTAGTGCATAAAATGTAGAGTAAGTGATATAAAAACGAAAAAGAAAAACCTGATTTTATGCTCATTTTTCGACAAAAAATGAAAAAATGCAAAAAAAATCGAAAAAATGCAAAAAAAATGTTGACATAATTCGCAGAGTTTGTTATATTACTTATGCACTTATGAAAAAAGCCCTTAAAAGCTTAAAAAAAGTGTAAAAAAATCAAAAAAAGTTGTTGACAAAACATTGCGAAGATGTTATAGTATATCTACGCGATGCAAAAAAAGGCAACGCAAGAAATGATCTTTGAAAACTAAGTTAAAAAGTCAATTTTGAGTAGCTTAGATTAAACTGAAATTTA
>CALVQO010000084.1 GCA_944358145.1 uncultured Bacilli bacterium
TTGGTGGAGTAGAGGAGAATTGAACTCCTGTCCAATATATCCTATCATACAACATCTACAAGTTTAGCTTGATTTTATTTTCAGATGATAACTGGCTCAAGACCAACCGATTATCATCCTAAGTTTAGTGAATATTCGCTTATTTATCCTAAACAAATAAATAAGTATATCTTATATTTATGAACCCTTCATAATCCTATAAGCAAAATTAAGAAGAGCTTGCTATTCCTATCTATTAATTAATTAGGCAAATGCATAAGCATTTGAAGCAAAAGAACTTTCATTCTTGTCATTTAATTTTAATTTTAGACGTAAGGTGTCACTCCCACTTGCCGTCATATGTAGTAATATATGTCGATACCATTACTACCCCATGTACTAGTATTATAGCATAAGTCACAAAAAAAATGAAGTATTTTCTACTTCATTAGGGCAATTGCTAAGATTATTCCAATATTTAGAACTCCATAGATAATAATGGCGATGTTAACAAATGCAGCTTTTGAAGATCTAACTGGCATTTCTTCTTCTGGCATAATTGCTGGTACATTTTTATTTTTTAGTTCTAGGACCATTCCTTTTCCTTTTGTATCACCAATTTCTTTAGTAATTTCAAAATATTCGTCTAATTTTTGATTAACTAAAGATCCTACAATTGTTTCTTTTGGTAATGTTGCAATTAAAGTTTCTATGTTTCCAATTAAAATTTTATTGTCTTCAATTAAATATTGGAAAGAATCTTTAATGCTAAAGTATAGGTTCATATAATCTGTTATTTGATTATCTATTGCTTCTTTTTCAATTGTTATATTGTTGAAGGCGTTTTGGTTTAATAAATTAATAAAACTTTCTAGTTTTTTGCAACTTTTGTTAATTTTAATAATTTCCATAAATTCTTTAGCACTTACATTCCATGCTTCTCCTGGTAGGGTACGTAAATCAAAAGTTAGGGTTTCATTTGCAATAATTTCACCGTTTTCTCTTAAGTATAAAACGTTATCTTTACAACTTAGTCCTTGAAGTTCTGGATAAAATTCTAGATATTGTCTGAAAATAAAATCGTTGATATTAATAATTTTGGTTTTGCTCATTCCAGATTGTTTTGTATTTTCTTCTGTAACTTCGTTTTGGTTGTAAGATTTTACTACATTTTCTCTTGAATTATCAACTCGATAATTTGGGATTGATGTTGTGTTATTTGCCAAAGTATCACGTTCGTTCATTTTTAATACCCTCCAATTATTATCATTGTAACAGAAAATTCTGAAAAAAACAACACTAAACATATAAAAAAATGTGTAGTATAATAAATTTTATTTAAAAGAGAGTTGGAAAAGAAAAAGAAATTGTTTTTTGTGTTCAATTATGTTGATAATTTAGAAAATTTAATTGGTAATTTTTACCATAGGTGAATAAATTACAAATATAGGGTTTGAGCAGGTATAATTTCTTTCGAGAAGCGAGGGTGAACGAGAATGTTAAACGGAAATCGGTTAAGAGAGGTTAGGAAAGCCAAAGGTTTAACACAAACAGAATTAGGGGAATTAATTGGGGTTGGAAAATCAGCGATATGCTGCTATGAAAAAGAGACTAGAAATCCGACATTGGAAGCAGTAATTGAGATGATTCATGTTTTTGGTGTTTCTGCTGATTATTTGCTTGGGGCAGATTATTTAGTAAAGACTCGTGATGATGATGCTTATGAAGAATATGTTCCATTAACGAAAGAAGAAATTATTTTTATAGAGGAATTAAAGAAAAATAAGCTTGTTTATGATATTTTGATGCAGGATCCTAAAAGAGGTGCGGAGTTAGTAAAGAAAGAAATTGGTTAATTGATTTCTTTTTTTTTTAATTTTTCATATAATTTTGTTAGGTGAGAGAGATGCGTAAATATTATCAATATTTGGGTTTAGCTTTAATTATGGTTTTTAGTTTTTATTATACAGAAAAAATTGCTTTAATTGTTTTAAATAAGAATCCTTTAATGCAGAGTATTAATGAACAGAAGAAAAATTATGAGATAGATTTTGTTAATGCAGTAATAGAAGGAGATTATATTATTCCTGGTATTAATGGGTTAGAAGTAAATGCTAGAGAATCTTTTTATTGGATGCAGGAATTAGATGCGTTTAATCATTATTATTTGGTGTTTGATCAAGTAAAACCAGAAGTTTCTTTGGAAGATCATAAAGATAAGATTATTCGTAAGGGAAATGCTAAGTTAAAACAAGTTAGTATTATTTTAAGTGAAGAGGCAGATATTAGTGAATATTTAAAAGCAAATCAATATCAGGCAAGTTTGTTAGTTGATTCAAATACTTATGAGAAAAACAGTTATTTTGAAGTAATTAACAATGAAGTAAATGCTTTTGAATCTTTAGAAAATATGCTTAATTTGAATAAAGAGAATAAGCATATTTGTGTTATTAATGAAAGTAATTATGATGTTTGTTTAAAAAATAAAAATTATTTAGTTGAGCCAACTCTTACTCTTAATAGTACTAATTATATTGAAGTTAAGAATGGTTTAGAGAGTGGTAGTATTATTTTAATAGAAGAGGATGCAAAATTAAGTGATGTGAAATTATTATTAAAAGAGATTAAATATAAAAATTATGATCTTGTTATTCTGAGTGAAATGGTTAGTGAGGAAAATCTAGGGGAATAGAGTTCTTGCAATTGGAAAAGTTTTTTGGTATAATGTTTTTGCCTTAAAACTTTTTTATTTACGAAATTTTTTGAAACGGAGTTGATTATTTTGAGTAAAATAAAAATTTTTAGTCTGGGTGGATTAGACGAAAATGGTAAAAATATGTATGTTATGGAGATAGATAAGGATATTTTTATTTTTGATTGTGGTCTTAAATATGCTAGTGGAAATATGCTTGGAATTGATTATATTATTCCTGATTTTTCTTACTTAATTAAAAATAAAAAAAGAATTAAAGGGTTATTTATTACTCATGGTCATTTAGAAAATATGGGAGCTACATCAGATTTATTAGCACAAATTCCTAATTTGAAAGTATATGCAACAAAATTTACTAAGTATGTATTAATGGAAAATGGTGTTAGAGAGAATAATATTATTGAAATAAAAGCTCATAAAAAGATGAATTTTGGTCATGTTAGTATTTTTCCAATTAGTGTAAGTCATAGTGCTCCAGATGCTGTTATGTATGTTGTTAATACAAAAGATGGTGCTATATGTTATACGGGTGATTTTATTTTTGATCCATCCATGATGGGTGCATATGATATGGATTTAGGTAAAATTGCTTATGTTGGAAAACAGGGAGTATTATGTTTGTTAAGCGAGTCTGTATTTAGTGAAAATATTGGACATACTTCACCAAATCATAAGTTAATTGATACTTTTAGAAAAGCGATTAAAGATGCTAAGGGTAGAGTTATGTTTATGGTTTTGCCTACTCATTTATATACTATTGGAGAAATATTTGATGCTTCTATCAATTCTCATCGTAAAATTGTAATTATGGGTAAAAAATTACAAAATGTTGTTAATTTTGGGTTAAAAGAAGGATATTTAACTGTTCCTGATGATACTTTAGGGGATTTATCTAATATTAATGATAATAATGCTATATTACTAATTTGTGATGATAAGGCTAGTCCTTATAATGCTATGTCTAAGATTTTAAATGGATATGATAAATTTATTAAACTTAGAAGTGATGATACTATTGTTTTTGCAGAGCCTAGATATGATAGCAATGAAAAATTATTAGTACGTTTAGAAAATGATTTAGCAGAACATGGATGTGAAATAGTTAATATTCCTAGTGATAAGACAATTTTACATCATGCTTCTAGTGAAGATTTAATGCAAATGATTAAGCTTATGAGACCTAAATATTATATGCCTGTTAAGGGTGAATATCGTTATATGGTTGGTAATGCTGATCTTGGATACTCTTTAGGGATTCCAAGAGAAAATATTATTTTGAAGCAAAATGGAGAAGCAATTAGTTTTGAAGGTGGTACATTAGTTGATAAGCACGAAAAAATTAAAGTTGGAGATGCTTTAATTGATGGTAAATCTAGTGATGATGTAGGTGAGCTTGTTATTAAGGATCGAGAAATGTTAAGTGAAAATGGTATTGTTTTGATTAGTGCTACAATTTCTCGTCAAGATAAAGTACTATTAGTAGGTCCTGAGGTTACTACTAGAGGTTTTATTTATGTTAAAGATTCTACAGAAATGATTAAGGAAATTAAAAAAATTAGCGAGACAATCATTGAAAGAAATACAACACCTAATTATATTGATTTTAATAAGATTAAAACAGAAATTCGTGATGAATTATCTAAATATTTGTATGAAGAGACTGAATGTAAACCGATGATTATTGCAGTAGTACAAGAAGTTTAAAAGAGCAGGATTTTATATTTTCTGCTTTTTTGTAAA
>CALVQO010000085.1 GCA_944358145.1 uncultured Bacilli bacterium
TATATTATATCATTAATGATGAGAATTATGCTGATTTTGAAAATGTAGTAGATGGTGTAATGGCTGATAATGATATTAAAGGTTTAGCTTTTAGTATTGAAGGTTTAAGCTTTGCTATTGCTAAGGAAACTTTTGAAGATGAAAATCTTGGTGAAGCTTTAGAAGATTTAAGTAATATTACTCCTACAGAAGAAACTACTGTTGAAGCTTTAAAACAATATCAAGGTGAAGGAGTAGTATTCATGGATGTTGCAGGATTAGATATTTTTGAAGATGGTATTCATTTTAATACTAATCTTGGTAAAGAATTTGATGGTAAATTATATGTTTACTATTATGATGAAGCTAATGGTTTACAATTAGTTTCTAATCCAGATGCAGAGGCTGGTGCAGTAGAATTTAGCTTTACTAAAAATGGTCATTATGTAATTAGTGTAAATGATTTATTAGCTAGTCTTCCAAGTGAAGAAGTTCCTGAAGTACCTCAAACATTTGATGCTGTAGGCGTTTATGCTGGTATTGGAGTTATTAGTGTATTAGGAATTGCTGGTGCAGTAATTTATCTTAAAAGAAGAAATGCTTAGTTAATAAAAAAACTGTCAGTTGACAGTTTTTTTGTTTGCTTTAGAATTTACGATATAACCCAATAGCTTTTCCTAGAATTGTTACGTTGTTTAAAATAATAGGGGCCATTGTATCATTTTCTGGTTGTAATCTGATATGATCTTTTTCTTTATAGAATGTTTTTAATGTTACTTCATTTTCATCAGTCATGGCAACGATGATATCACCATTTCTAGCTGTACTTTGTTTTTGAACAATAACAATGTCTCCATCAAAAATGCCAGCATTAATCATTGATTCACCACTTACATTTAAGGTAAATATTGTTTCTTTGGCTGGGATTAGACTTGCCGGTAAATTGAAGAATTCATTTGGACGTTCTATGGCTTCTATTGGGCTTCCGGCAGTAATTTTTCCTAATAGAGGAACTTTTACTAATTCTTCATTTTTCTCCTCATATTCATTGTCTACTAAAATTTCCATTGCTCTAAATTTATTGTTGTCTACTTTTAAATATCCAGCTTTACATAAATTTTTAACATGAGTGTGAACCGTAGCAGGACTTGATAAGTTAAGTCCTTTTCCTATTTCTCTAATTGATGGGGGATAGCCATGGGTAGCAGTAAATTTTTTAATAAAGTCTAATACATTGTTTTGTTTTTCTGTTAATTTTTTGAATTTTGTTTCCATATTGTTTACCTCCATTAACATATTATCATAAAAACGTACGAATGTCAAACAAATGTATTTATTTTGTTAAAATTTAAAAAAACGCTTGAACGAACATATGTATATACGATATAATGTTCGTGTAAGGAGTTGAGGATTTATGATTAAAGTTGTGAAAAAATTTGGAGGGGCTTTAATGCTTTATGCAGTAATATTTTTTGGAATTGTAGCGATAGTATCTAGAGTTAATTATCTTAATCAGGAAAATAGTGGTGGTTATGAAAGTGTAGTTGCTCTTAACGGATAAGTGTTAACTTGTTCTAATGTTCATTAATAAAATTGATAATTTGTGATATAATAACAAATGAGGTGAAATAAGTGGAGTATAAAAAGTTTGAGTATCCCTCATTTAATTTGTATACAGTTAAAACAAATAAGTTTAAGACTTGTCAAATGGAAATTATTTTTAAGGATGAAGCTCGAAGAGAAGATGTCATGTTAAAAACTTTTTTAGCGGACTTAATGACGGATTGTTCTAGTAAGTATCATTCTAGAAAAGAAGTGGCTAGATATTTAGAAGAATTATATCAAGCATCTTTTTATGGTCTTACGAATAAAACGGGTAATTTGATTATGACATCTTTTGTTCTTAATTTTTTAAATCCTAAATTTGCTTTAGAGCAAGATTATTTGGAACATGTTTTGGCACTTCCTTTTGAAATGATTTTAAATCCAGCGATAAATGCAGGGGATTTTGATATTAAAAACTTTAATGTAGTTAAAAATCGCTTACATGATGAAATACTTAGTGTAGGAGAAAATATTACTAGAGTTAGTTTAAAAAAAGCTTTGGAAAAGTTAGATCATAATTCACCAACTAGTTATGGTGTTTTGGGTACAATTGAGGAATTAGAAGAAATTAGTCCTAAAACTTTAGCAGAGGCTTATCAAGATTTAATTGCATCTAGTTGTGATATTTATATTATTGGTGATTTAGATATGGATATGGTAGCTAATATTATATTTAAGTATTTTAAAAATCCGGTTGTTAAGACAAAAAAATTATCTGATTTATATGCTCATAATCCAGCGTTTAAGAGACTTAGAACTTATCAAGAAGAATCTAAGTTTTTGGAAACTAACTTAGTACAAATTTATAGTTTGGAAAATTTAGATGAAAAAGAAAAAATAATTACACTCTATTTTTATAATTTCTTGCTTGGTGGTGGTGGACTTAATACAAAGTTATATCAATTACTAAGAGAAAAGAACTCTTTGTGTTATGGTGTTAAAAGTATGTATCTTAAATATGATAATTTACTTGTTGTTCAAACTTCGATTAGTAAGAATGATGTTAAAAAAGCACAAAAATTAATTCATCAAGCTTTTAGAGAAATGAAGATGGGAGAATTTAGTGAAGAAGAGTTAAATAATGCTAAAGAAAGCTTTATTTTCTCTTTAAATCTTTCTTTAGATAATCCGGGTGGTATTTTAAATAATTATATTTTTCATATATTAGATGATCTTCCTTTAATAGAAGATAGAATTAAAATGATTGAAGATGTAACTAAAGAGGAAATTGTAGCTGTAGCTAGTAAAATTAAACCTAATATTTCTTTTGTTTTAGAAGGTGAGGAAAATAATGGAGACAATTAAGATTAAAGGAATTGATGAAAATATTTATTTTACTACTTCTAAATGTGGTCTTCCTATTTATATATGGAAAAATGAATATGCTAAAAGCTTTTATCTTTCCTTAAATGTAAATTATGGATCTAATCATACAGATTTTAGTATTTGGGGAAAGAAATATAAAGTTCCTCAGGGAATAGCTCATTTTATGGAGCATATTAAATTTAATGTTGATAAAGATACGACAGCGAATGATTTGTTTGATCCTTTAGGAAGTGATATTAATGCTTTTACAACATTTAAATATACTAGTTATTTAGTTATGGGTACAAGTAAGATTAAAGAGAATTTAAATTGTTTGTTAGATTATGTGTATAATCCTTATTTTACTAAGGATATGATTAAGAAAGAAAAAGGAATTATTGCTTCTGAAATTAATATGGGAAAAGATCAACCTTATAATCGGCTTTATTTTACTTTTAATGAGGCTATGTATCATAAAGAAAAATATAAATATTTGATTACAGGAGAAGTAGAAGATATTAAAAAGATAGAATTAGATGATATTGAACTTGTTTATGAGGCTTTTTATCATCCTAAAAATATGTTTTTAATTGTTACAGGGAATGTTAATCCTTATGAAATTGAACAAATGGTTAATGATAATTTAGATCAAAAAGAATTTAAAGAGTATTTGGAACCTAAGATTTTACCGATTAAAGAACCTAAATATGTAGTAGAAAAGAATGTGGAGATATTTGCTAATGTAGAAGTGGAAAAGGCTAAAATTGGGTTAAAAATACCTAAAAAAGAATTTAGAGAATTTGATGATGTTAAATTAAATATTATTTTGAATTTGATTCTTTCTAATAATTTTGGTGATTCTTCTGATTTAAAAGAAGAATTGTTACAAAATAATATTATTACTTTTTTAAGTGCTAGTCGTTTTGTTTTAGATGATTATTTTGTATTAGATGTAACAGTGGAAAGTAAAATATTGGATGAAGCAGTAAGAAGAATTGTAGATGCTTTGGGTCATTTAAAGATGGATGAGACTGATTTAAAAAGAAAAATCAATTCATCTATAGCGACTTTAGTTCTTAATTATGAAGATGTAGAAAATGTTAATAATATGATTCAAAATTATTTGGTTTATTATAGAAGGTTAATTCCTGATTTGAAAGAAATTTATGAAAGTATTACTCTTGATGAGGTTAAAAGGGTAATTGAGGCAATAGACTTAAAAGAAATGGTTATTGTTAAGATGAAAAAACGAAAATAGTCACTTTAGAGTGGATTTTTAGTTTGTTTTTCAGTATAATTTAAATGGGGAGGTGCGTCAGTTCGGCGTACAATATATAGCTGGTGGGAAGCCAGTCTGGTAATCTCTAGCCAAGAGCCAGTAGT
>CALVQO010000086.1 GCA_944358145.1 uncultured Bacilli bacterium
GTGACTGTAAAAATAACGATTGGCTATTTGATAGTAGTTCATATCAATGGACACTTACTCCCAGATCGTCTTACTCGGATAGCGTCTTTTATGTCTATTACAGCGGCAGTTTGGACAGCACCCTCGCGAATGACGGCGATGGCGCTCGTCCATCTGTTTATCTAAAATCTAATATCGTCATATCTGGTGGAGATGGAAGTGAAAGTAATCCGTATAGATTACAAATGAGTTAAGAGAATTATAGAGTAGAATTTTTTCTACTCTTTTTCATACACTTTAGTAGGAAGTGGTATGATGTTTTTGAGTTTGCTTAATCTTGTTAAAGATATGCTTATGTTTACGGGTAGTTATTCTAATCAAGTTTTTCCTGAACCTTTAAGTAGCGTGGAAGAAGAAGAGATGATTAATCAGATGTTAAATGGGAGTAGGGAGGCTAGGAATCAATTAATTGAACATAATTTAAGATTAGTTGCCCATATTGTTAAGAAGTTTGATAATGGTAAATATGATACTGATGATTTAATTAGTATTGGGACTATTGGGTTAATTAAAGGGATAGATTCTTATCAAAAGAGTAGAGCTACAAAGATTACTACTTATGCTGCTCGGTGTATTGAAAATGAAATATTAATGCATTTTAGAAGTAATAAGAAGCAAGCTAATACAGTTAGTTTGAATGATTCTATTGGGTTTGATAAAGATGGTAATGAAGTTAGTTTAATGGAAATTATTAAGGATGATTCAGAAGATATTGCTTTATCTATTCATTTAAAAGATAATATTCATTTATTGAAGAAATATTTTCATGTGTTATCTGATCGGGAAAAAGAAATTTTGATTAAGCGTTATGGACTTTTAAATGAAGATGAACATACACAAAAAGAAATTGCTAGGGATTTGCATATTTCTCGGAGTTATGTTTCTAGAATTGAGAAAAGAGCATTATCTAAAGTGTTAAGAGAATTTATGAAAAGTAATCAAGATTTATGATTTACAAATATCTTATTTTGGGGTACAATGAATGTAGGGAGGTTAGAAAATGAGTAATCGATTAAAGACTTATATTTTAAGATTAATTATTAGTGAAAAACCAGTTGATGTAACTGATGAAGTTTATCAAGTAGTTTTTAGTCATATTGTTGAATATTTAGATGATATTTGTTCTTATGTATTTCGTAGTATTGAGTCTGAGTGTGTATTAAGAAGTATTCCTTTAAGTGATGAAAATATTGTTCAATTAATTACGCCGACTTATTGTGTTAAAAGAGCTTATGAGTATTTATTATATTTACAAAATGCTCATGAGAATGCTCATGATGTAGAACAAGTTTTTTTAGCAAGGTAACTTGCTTTTTTTCTTTTTTTCAAGTACAATAGAGAAGGTTAAGAAATGAGGGATAATATGACTAATCAAGAATTAGCAGATTTAATTTTTCCAAATATAAATAAGACAATAGAGGATTATGAGGAAATCTATCCAGAAAGAAATTTGAAGGAAGGAGCTAAAGTAGTTCGTTTTGCTCCATCTCCTACAGGTTTTATGCATATTGGAAATATGATGAGTGCTACGATTAATTATGTTTTGGCTAAATCTAGTGGGGGAGTATTTTATTTAAGAAATGAAGATACAGATCAAGCAAGAAGTGTAGAAGGGGCAGTAGAGTTTATTTATCATACTTTAAATCATTATGGAATTAATCCTGATGAATATGAGTTTGATGGTAATATTGTTGGAAATTATGGACCTTATATTCAAAGTGAAAGAATGGAGATTTATCATACTTTTATTAAACATTTAATTAGTATTGGTAGAGCTTATCCTTGTTTTCTTTCTAGTGATGAATTAAATCAAATTAGAGAGTATCAAGCTAAATCAAAGAAAAGAATTGGTATTTATGGTAGATACGCTAAGTTTAGAGATGTTTCTAATGAAGAGGCTGCTCAACGAATTAGAAATGGAGAAAAGTTTACGATTCGTTTTCGAAGTGAAGGAGATTTTAATCGGAAGTTTATTTTTGAAGATTTAACTAAGGGTAAAATTGAGATGCCAGAAAATGATATTGATGTACCTATTATGAAAAGTGAGAATTTACTTCCTACTTATCATTTCGCTCATGTTGTCGATGATCATTTAATGAGGACTACGCATGTTGTAAGAGGAGAAGAGTGGATGAGTAGTGTACCACTTCATTTTGAACTTTTTAAAGCTTTTGGGTTTAAAATGCCTAAATATATTCATACTTCTTTAATCTTAAAGAAAGATGGAGATATTATCCGAAAGATTTCTAAGAGAAAAGATCCAGAAGCTTTGATGTTTTACTATGAAGAAAAAGGTTATCCTGCTATTGCTGTTATTGATGCTGTACTTACTATCGCTAACTCTAATTTTGAAGAGTGGAGGCAAAATCACGCTGATACGCCATTTTATGAGTTTCCTTTTAGTCCTAAGAAAATGAGTTCTAGTGGTGCTTTGTTTGATTTGGATAAATTAGATAATATTTCTAAAAATTATTTAGCTAAGATGAAGGCAGAAGAATTGTATGAAAATTATTTAACATGGGCAGAAAAATATGATGAACATGTATATGAATTGATTCATAAGTATAAGAGTGATACTGTTTCTTTCTTAAATATTGAAAGAGAGTCTAAGAAACCAAGAAAAGATTATGAAAATTATAGTAGTATTTTTTCAAAAATTTGGTATATGTATGATGAAGAATGGGATAGAGAGCTTCATTATGATTTTGGATGTATTCAAGATAAAGATGAAATTGTTAGAATTGTAAGAGAATATTTGCATAATTATTATTGTGAAACAGATAGTGAAGAAGAATGGTTTTTAAAAGTGAAAGAATTATGTGATAAAATGAATTATGCTTCTAATATGAAAGAATATAAAGAGAATCCGACAAAATATAAAGGAAATGTAGCTGATTTTACAACAGCGATTAGAGTAGTTTTAACAACATCTAGTATGACTCCAAATTTATATGATATTATGAAGATATTGGGTAGTAAAAGAATGTTAAAGCGTTTAGAAATATTTCAAGAGAAGTATTAAACGCTTTTTTCATGGATTTATTAGTTCAGGTTAAATTCATTATTTTAAACGCTTTAAAAAATAATATCAAAACGCATACAGAACGGGTATATGCTTTTACTAATGAGAATGTAGATGGCTATTTAAAGGAAGTTCGTGGGGATAGTGCTCTTAGTATTTGTAGTAGTGGAGATCAATATCTTAATTTAGTTATTCATGGCTTTTCTACTGTTCATCTTATTGATACTAATCCTTTATCGGAATATTATACTTTAGGGATTAAACGAGCTTTAATTTTGGGCTTTTCTTATGAGGATTATTTTAGAGTTATTCGTTATCTTTTTAAAAATAAATCAGCAGATGAATATTTAGAAAAGCAAATACTTCTTTATTTGTTAGAGTTTATGGAAGAAAAGTATGTTTTGTTTTGGAGTAAAGTCTTTCATTATTATTTTGAGTTACAAAATCTTTATCATTTAGATGTTACTTTGTTTCAACTATTAACTCAAGATTATTATTTTGATAAAGATGAGATTAGCTTTTATAATACTTATTTGCAAAGTAAGGAACAATATGATGAGTTAAAAAGAAAGATCGATAGTGTTAATATAAAGTTTATTTGGGGAAATATATTAGATTATTCTTTTGATCAACAATATGATTTAATTTTGTGTTCTAATGTATTAGAACATTCTTATTATCCTAATTGTAATATTAAAGAATTAAAGCATATATATGAGCCTTTGCTTCAATATCTTTCTTGGTATGGTAAGATTTATGCTAGCTATTTATTTGATTTATATCAAGATGGTGATATGCGTAGTTATCCTATTGGTGGGTTAGATGTAAGGGCAAGAGAATTATTAAAAGAAGAAGTTTTATTTATCCCTAGTTATCGGAAAGAAAATATGAATGGTGTTCTTGTTTTGAGAAAAGATGTTGCTAAACCTAATTTTTTATGATATGATTAAGTAGTCTTAATTTGGTCTGTTGGTGAAGCGGTTAACACATTGCCCTCTCAAGGCAACATTCATGGGTTCAAATCCCATACAGATCACCATTTAGTTATTTATCCCTTTGTTTTAAAGGGTTTTTATTTTTGTTGCTTTTTCCTGTATAGGGTTAATTTTTCTCGGATTTTATGGTATAATATTTTGAAGTTAGGAATGATGA
>CALVQO010000087.1 GCA_944358145.1 uncultured Bacilli bacterium
ACGGATATGTTTATCGGTAATTAGTTTTCTTACTTCTTCTGCTTCAATCAAATGAACAATTTTTTCTACTTGTTTAAGCTTTTCCTCACAGTCTTCATCTTCAGCATAAACTTCAGTAAAGTTTTCCACTGCTCTTTCTAAAACCGCATCTATAGCAGCATATTTCTCTAACTTATCTTTAATTTGAATAGCTGCTAACATATCTTTAGTTGCAAATTCTCTAACTGCTGCATCAACTTCTGGATCAAGTTCTGCTTTTGGAAGTTCTACTTTTTCTAACCCAATTTCATCAATAATTTGTTTTTGGAAATCACATAATACTTTCAAATTTTCATGACCAAACATTAATGCTTCAAGCATTTCTTTTTCACTTAATTCTTGTGCTCCAGCCTCAACCATACAAATTGCATCTTTTGTACCAGCAACAGTTAAAGATAACGTACTCTCTTCTACTTGTTCAGCAGTTGGATTAATAACAAGCTTACCATCTACTTTTCCAACAATAACACCACTTACTGGTCCATCAAAAGGAATCTTTGAAATACCCAAACATAAACTAGTTCCAAAAAGTGCTGCCATTTCTGGTGAATTATCTGGATCCACAGATAACACCGTATTAACAACTTGAATTTCTTGTCTAAGGTTTTCATCAAACATTGGTCTAATTGGACGATCAATAAGTCTTGCTGCAAGTGTTGCCGCATCACTTGGTCGACCTTCTCTTTTAATAAATCCACCAGGAATTTTACCTACTGAATAAAGCTTTTCTTGATATAAAACTTGAAGAGGAAAAAAATCTTGATTAGGAACGGTCTTACCCATAACACAAACAGAGAGTACTACCGTATCTCCATAACGTACTAAGACTGCTCCATCCGCTTGTTTAGCAAGTTCACCAGTCTCAACAATTAAATCTCTTCCTAAAAAATCTAACTTAAATACTTTCTTCATAAATGCTCCTTCTATTTTTAAAAAAAAGACACTAAAAATTTTAGTGCCCTTATTTTCTTAAATTTAATTTTTTAATTACATTACGATAACTAACAACATCATTATCTTTTAAATAAGCAAGTAATTTTCTTCTTTTACCAACCTTCATTAAAAGTCCACGATTAGAATGATAGTCATGTTTATGTACTTTTAAATGTTCAGTTAAATCATTAATTTCATGAGTAAGAATAGCAATTTGTACTTCTGCAGAACCACAGTCTTTTTCATTCTTACCAAACTCTTTAATTAATTTAGCTTTTTCTTCTTTTGTAACTGCCATTTCTATTTCCTCCTTTTCTTTAATAAACGGTTTAATCCAAGTAAAAATTTAAGGAGTAAATTTAAACTTCGAATAAACTTACAACATTATTATATTATAGAGTTCTAAAAAAATCAACTAATTTATCTCGATAATTCTCTATCTTTACTTTTTACAGAATCTAATAACCGCTCTAACAAACAAAGATAACTTCTATTTTTATCATTCTGCAACCCTTCTACATATTGTTTAAAATATGTAGGATGAACAACAAGACGAATATTTTGAACTTCTCCACAATTAATTTGACACATCATTAACACATCAGCTTGACTAACTACAATGTCTTTATTCCCATAAAAAGCTGGAATAGAATTTCCATAAACATCCCTTATTTCACCATCAGTAATAATTGTACAATAATGATTAAACTCGGAAAAAGAATGATACAATTGATTAGGATCAATTACCTCCAGATGAACAGATAAAGGATCAATTAAGCAAAGTTCTTTCATTAACACATCCATCAATTCTTTCTTTTCATGCTCAATATTTACATGATCCATCTCTTCTTTCAAAGGTAAGCTTATACAAGAAAAACGAAAATCACTAGTATAATAAGTTCTTAAAGTTTGATGAGTCAAAAAATTCTGTTCATCAGCAATAAATTCACAATGAGATACTGTATTTTTAATTTTCCCCTGTTGATAATCAATCTCAACTTTAGGAATTACATCTGAAGGAAAATAAACTTTTTTAAATCCCAAATTAGAACAAAAACTATCCACTTCAACAATTGGCTTAGAATCCAACATAAAAGCGATTTGATGAATTCCATATCGATTTACACTTTCATCTATTTTTAAAGCAACTGAATCTAATTGATAAATAGATTTAATTTGATTTAAAAAAGTAATCATTAAATCAATATTATCTATTCCGTGTTCTACCAATAAATCTAATAACAACACTTTATTTTTAATTGGACCAAAAGAATAATTTTTAATTTGTTGTAGTAAAAAAATAGTTTCATCAAACATAGTAGAACCATAAATTTCTTTCAACTGTTGAATTCGCTTAAATAAATTTACCCATTCAAAAACATTTTTAACAATTGCTTTCATCGTCTCTTATTCCCTTTCATTTCATCCAAAGCTATAGCAACAACTTCATCTAAACTCATACTTTGATCATAATAAATATCTTGATCAGTATTATGATATGGAGCAACAATTTCTCCTTTAATATTAATATAAGTGAGTATCTGATTAAAATGTTCTTCATCATAAGGGATTAAAAATACTACTAAAGCAAGCAATTCTTCTCTTTCTTCATCATATTCAAAGTCAGAAATATAATGAAAATATGGTAATATTGCTTGTTTTTTATAAACATCATATATAGAATACATTTCTGAATAATTTTTAATTCTAATTAATTGATTATCTATATTACGATAATCTGCACATGGAATATAATACCAAATCACTTCCTTATTTTCATCTATTACAACATGATAGATATTAGAAGCATAATTTTCTTGTACTTTTAAAATGATATTATTAGCATCCAAAACAGATATTTTTTCTAATTGTTGATAAGGAAATAAAGAAATCACCGGCCGATAATCAGCATCAACAACTCCAAATAAAAGATCTTGATAATAAGGGCCATCTATTATACATGGTATTTTAACTAATCCTAATCCATTTTCAAAATTAACATCTTGTTTCCTTAACAAAATTGTTTGTTCTAAAAAATCCATAGTAAAGCAATTTTTCATATAAAATTCCCCCTTAAAATCTATAATACTACAAAATATGATTTTAGTATATCTTTTTTTACTTTAATAGAACATATTGCTTTACATATAATGATGACTAGCATTCAAAAAAATGGCATTTCCCTCTAAAAAAAGCTTCGTAACTAACTTTTGATAAATAGAAGAATTAAAAATAAGCAAATACAAAATATAAAGCAAATTAAATATAGGAAGGATAACTTTTAAAACAGTAAGACTATAATATTTAATTTCATCTAACCAAGAATAATTTTCTATAACTTTAATATTATCTTTTTTTAGTCTCAAAGAAAAAGAAATGGTCGTTATATGAACAACGACTACACTTACAGCAATACTTGCTAAATACAAATAAAACAACATCAGATGAATCTCCTTTCAAGGGTGGGAAATTCATAATATCATATATCTAGTTTTAATGTCAATTAGTTACCAAAAGCTTAACACTATTTATACATATTGCTGTATATCAATTGTAAATAGTTTTGTATAATAACTTTACTTTTTAATCATAATAT
>CALVQO010000088.1 GCA_944358145.1 uncultured Bacilli bacterium
GTCTATTCGGCTTAAAAATAAATTTTAAGCAAGGAGTAATTAAATACTCGCTACATAGTATAACAAAAAAAATTAAAAATGTAAACTAAAACCCACTTAAATTATATGAAAAAAAGAAAAATAAAGTCAAAAAAACTCTATTCATTTGAAACTCATGACAAGCACCAAACAAAATAGAGTTTTAAGTGACAACAATTTAACTCGTTGCCATTAATAGTATATACAAATACTAATTATTTATACTATTTTTTAATAAATTTTCTACCACTCTTCCATGCCTCTCCAACTTTTTCACCAATTTTATAATATCCATTCTGAAATTGATCAAAAACAAAAGCATTTAATTTAGTTGGATCAATCTCACCATTTTCATCTAATACTTTACTATCTGCAATAACATTAATAATTTCTCCAAGTACACGAAATCCTCCGTTTACAGTATGTTGTAATTCAACAACTTTACATTCAAGTGTCAAAGGATAGTCAAGTATAATTGGTGCATCAACTCTAGAACTTTTAATCGCATGCATACCAGTACGTTCAAATTTATCAACTACATTCTTTCCAGATACTGTACCAAAATAATCAGACTCTTCTAAATGATCAATATCCGCAATACTGAGAGTAAAAGCCATTCTCTTCTTAATATTATCTGCTGTTTGATGCTCTTCACTAATATTTAAAGCAACCATATGATCATCACATATACCACCCCAAGCCATATTCATAACGTCCACTTTTTCTTGTTCATCATAAGTAGCAATCATTAAAACAGGCATTGGAAACACATAAGGCTTAACACCCAAATCTTTTTTCATAATTCTCTTCCCTTTCATTATCTAAACATATCATATCATTAAGCACTAAATTTTACAAACAAAAGACATTTTATTTACATAAAACACAAGTTAATCAACTAATTTAACTCCCTTAAAAATATAATGATCATCTACCTTCTCAAAAGTATATTCGTAAGTACTAGCCTGATCAATATAATCATCAAGATTAATATCAAGTTCTACCGCCGAATCTTGATCAAACTCATCTATCACTTCTTTTTGAACTACATTATTATAAATTGTAACATGAGAATAATCCGCATCCCAATCTCGATAAACATAAAGAGACTTCTCAGTAATAATAATATTATCTCCTTCTTCTCTTGCACTAATTATTTCTCTAACAAAACTCTGATACATATCTCCCCCACAGCCATGAATAAATTCATATTGTTCTAAATCATCATTATAGGTAAAACCACAATAATCTTCAAAAAAAAGATAAGTTCTCTGATGTTCAACCTCTTCATCTCCAAAAATACTTTCTATTCTTTGATCAACCTCATCTTTAGAAATAACTTCAACATTTGTATCTTGATCACGAATATAATCACTTAAAGCAACCACCAACATATAGTTATTACTAAGTCCTCCATTCTGATAAAGATCAGACAATACAAGTCCATCTTCAGTGGGATTTACAATAGCATATAAATCTTGAACAAGATCCGAATCAATATCTAATTCCTTATTACCACAACCCGTTAAAAGTAAAATCACACCAAAACATAACCCTACTAAACCTAATTTCCTCATAGCATACCCTACCTATAATTTCATTATACTATAGAAAAAATACTTAGTAAATATCTTTAATACATGCTATAATAATTAAAAGGATGTGTTAATAATGACTTTTAAAAACATAGAAAAAGGAAGCAAAAAATATTACGAAGAAATCATGTATATATCAAGCAATTATTACATATTTAAGAAAAGACCTAGAACAAAAACTCATTCATTAATAAATGTCTTTATTCTCTATATCATACTATTTTTAATTTTATTATTTTCTTTTTTATTTATACCTAATATGATGATCATAATAGGAGTATGTCTCACATGTATAATAGTTTACACATATTTACTAATAGAGACAAATTATAAATTAAGAGAATTTATGAAACATAATAACTCACTGATTAAAATTGATGAAACAGGAATCGAAAACATAGAAGAAAAACAAGTATCTACTAAATTATATTGGGATTCTATAGAATACATTATCATAAATAAATATTCAATTTGTATCTTACCCAAAAACTTTGCCCATTTTGCTATATTTATAAGCATTAACTCAAAAGATGAAGTATATAAAGCATTAAAAAAATATAACAAGTTAAACTTATTAATTGATAATTCAAAGTAAAAAGCACACCATCAAAGTGTGCTTTCCCGTTATCATCTATACCAATATAAATGGCTCCATTATTTGTATTTGCAATAGCAACTATTTCTTTTTTATATCCTTTGTAAATTCAACTTTTAATTCTGTTTCTTAAGCTTATCTGTACATTTTTTCATCCAATAGGATTATATACAAAAATAAAGAATATTATCAACACATTCGGCCACTTTTCGACCACACAATTTAAAATCTATTACCTTTACTTCTAAATATTGCATAAATCAAATTTATTCTCCCTTCTTTTTTGTTTATTTGCTTCTAAAATTCTTTTAATTCATTCTTGATATTTTTTATCATTCTTTAATATTTCTAATAAAAAAATAATTAGTTATTCGCTCTTTACCTTCTTCAAAATATCAAGAATTTGTGGTAATACTACTTCAAAAAAGTAGTTAATAAAGTTCATCTTCTATCTTTATAAAGAACATAAGAATTAACTTATGTTAATTCACCTAACCTCACGGTTAGTTTTTTTCTGCTGGATTTTTATCCATCACAGACCATTTTTCCGAGAGTCGCTCCCGTACTTGTTTATGTTTCTATTTTAATCTAATTATTGTAACACTTTAACCCCTCATTTAATATGTTTAAACTCGCATTATAATCTCGCTCTATTTCTAATCCACATTTACTACATTTTAATTCTCGTACTCTTATATCTTTCATTACTTTATTCTTATTTCCACATCTACTACATATCTGTGATGATGCATAATATGGATTTACCTGGATAAATATTAAATTTTTCCATAAACATTTATATCTGAGTACTCTTATAATTTCACTGAATGTAGCATTTGTGATTTCTTTTCTTAATCTTTTGTGGTTATTCTTATGCACTAACATCTTTTTTACTTGAAGATTCTCTGCAATAATAATATCATGATGAGTAGTTACTTGTTTTACAATTGCCTCTACTGTCTTTTTTCTAGCATTTTTAAGTTTTCGATATACTTCTTCTAGTCTTTTCTTATTCTTTATATAATTCTTACTTCCTTTTATTTTTCTTGATAATCCTAGTTGCAAACCTTTGATCTTTTTTTCATATTTATCTAAATATCTAGGGTTACCATAATATTCTTTATTACTAGTTACAACTAGATTCTTTACTCCTATATCTATTCCTACTGCTCTATGATTTGTTCTTTCAGTTAACTCTATTTCTTCTTCTACACATACAGACACATAAAAACGTGTACCAACTTCCTTAACTGTGGCATTTAATATTCTTCCTGGTAATTCTTCTAAATTACGATATCCTCTTATCTTAAT
>CALVQO010000089.1 GCA_944358145.1 uncultured Bacilli bacterium
TTATTTTATAGGAAAGTACACAAAATACATAGAGCATATCAATTTCGTTCGTATCCAATAAAAGTTCAAGAAGTATTAATTTGTGAGACTGTTGGTTGTATAAGATAGTAAATGTGGTTTAGAAATAGAGTGAGATGTTATCATAATTAGATTAAAATAGAAAGATAAAATAAGTATGGGAAGTGTAAGGCTGGGTTCGGAAAAATGGCCTGTGATGGATAAAAATCCAGCCAAAAAAACTAACCGTGAGGTTAGGTGAATTAATGTAAGTTAATTTTTTATGTTCTTTGGATTTATATAGAAAAATATTGAACTTTTAAGATATAGTTGATAGAATATTGTTTAGGAGAAGTAGTATGTAAGAAGTGAATTATTCTTATATTAAAAGAGGTAAGGTATGAAAAAGTTAATATTATTATTTTGTTTAGTTTTTGTTGTTGGTTGTGGTAAAGAGATTAGTGATGAAATGCCTAAAGATGTATTTATTGATGTTAAAACTGATGATATAGAGGTATTTCAAGATGTATATGTTAGTGATCTTATTAAAGATAGTAATGTTAAAATAGAAGATTATCAGATTAATACTGATGTTATCGGTGAAAAAGAAATAGAGTTTTATTATACTTATTTAGATAAAAAATATGTTTATCGAATGAATGTTAATGTTGTAGATACTGTTAAACCTAAAATATTTGGTAGTAGTTCTAGAACAGTCGAAGTAGGTTATGATGGTGATTTATGTAGTGGATATACTTATGGGGATAACTATGATGGACAACCTATATGTAGTGTTGAAGGTGAATATGATTATAATACTGTTGGTAAATATGATATAGATATTGTTGTTAAAGATAATAGCGGGAATAGTAATAATTATGCTGTTACTTTAAATGTTGTTGAAGAAATTAAAAGTAATAATAATGGTGGTGGAGGAACATCTACTAAATTAGCATTTAGTGATGCTTATGAGCGTTATAAAAGTGATAATACAGAACTTGGTATTGATGTATCAGAATGGCAGGGAGATGTAGATTATGAGGCTGTTAGGGAGACTGGTGCTACATTTGTTATGATGAGAATTGGTGTTACTCTTGATAGTGGAGAAGAACCTGCTTTGGATGGACGGTTTTTAAATAATATTGTAAGTGCTAAAGAGGCTGGACTTAAAGTAGGTGTTTATTTATATAGTAAAGCTTTATCTAGTGAGGAAGCGATAGAAGAAGCAGAGTGGGTTTTAGATCAATTGAATGGAGAATCTTTGGATTTACCAATTGTATTTGACTGGGAAATATGGAGTAATTGGAATAGTTATCACATGTCTTTCCATGACTTAAATGAAATGGCTTATGATTTTATCAAAACAGTTGAAGCTGAAGGTTATGAAGGTATGCTTTATGGGTCTAAGTTTTATTTAGAAAACTTCTGGGAAGATGAGAACTTTGAAAATATATGGCTTGCTCATTATGCTAGTAACACTAGTTATGAGGACTATATGATGTGGCAATTTAGTAATGTTGGCAGAATTAATGGTATTTATGGTGACGTTGATTTAAATGTGATGGTAGTGGATTAAAACAGCAAAAATGCTGTTTTAATTTTATCTAAAAAATATCATATTTTATTAACAAACATAAGTATGCTTTGACATAATTTTGATATTAGAAAGTTAGGGTGGAAAACATGAATATTGGAAATGAAAATAATATCCTCTTTTATAATGATAAAGAGGGAAATGTAAGAGTTGAGGTTATTGTACAAGATGAAAATGTTTGGTTAAATGTGGAAGCTATTGCTAGATTGTTGAAGTACAAAGGCCTGCAATTGTTAAACATATTAGTAATATTTATAATGATGAAGAATTAAATAAAAAAGCAACTTGTTCCAAAATGAATATGTTTAAAATAGGGGATATATTTTAAACGTTTAAGGCAAGTATATAATGAAAATACCTGACAGATTGTCTGATAATCAAAAAACTCGGTCAAAAATTGACTTTTTTGTCTTAATAGTGTATAATTGTTGACAAATTGACATGTATTGGAAGGAGATTATTATGGAATATATTTTAGAAAAGTTACCTTTAAAAGAGGAAATCGAAACTAAGCCAGTTTTAAAGCAATTGTCTAAGACTAGTCGTGCTTTAGCAGAATTAAAAGGTGTTGCTAGAACCATGCCGAATCAGAATATTTTAATTAATGCTATTATGATTAATGAAGCGAAAGCTAGTTCTGAAATAGAAAATATTGTTACTACTCACGATGAAATATATAAGGCTATGATAAGTTCAGCAGATACGTCTGTTTATGCAAAGGAAGTAGTAGATTATAGAAGTGCAATATGGAAAGGTTATAATTTATTGTGTGAAAATAATATTATTACTTTAAACATAATAACAGAAATTCAAGAACAACTAGAACATAATAATGCTGGTATTAGAAAAACATTAGGTACTGTAATTAAAAATAATGTAACAGGCGAAATTGTTTATACTCCACCTCAAAATAAAGAAGTTATTTTAGATTATTTAAACAACTTATTGGATTATATTAATGAGGTCAATGATATAGATCCTTTGATTAAACTGGCCATTATTCATTATCAATTTGAAAGTATTCATCCATTTTATGATGGAAATGGACGAACTGGAAGAATATTAAATATATTATATTTGGTACAACAGCAATTATTAGATACACCTATTCTATATTTAAGTAAATATATTATAAAAAATAAATCAGAATATTATAATTTATTTCAAGAAACAAGAAAAACAAATAATTATGAGAATTGGATTATTTATATTTTAAAGGGAATTGAAGATACTGCATTAAGTACTATAAATATTATTAATAAAATCAGCGAAGAAATGAAAATAATGAAAAACGAATTAAGATTAAAGACTAAAATATATTCAAAAGAATTATTAGAAGCTTTGTTTTATGAATTTTATACTAAATCGTCATATATTCAAAAGCAACTTAATATTTCTGAAAGAACTGCGTTAAGATATTTAACAAATTTAGAAAGTTTAGGTTTTATATCTTCTGAAAAAATTGGCAGAGAAAGAATTTATAAAAACGATAGACTATTTAACATTATTAAAAATTTTGAGTTGCTTTGTTAAAATCATTATCAAGATGCTTTTTTGAATTGTGCGATGCATTTTCTTAAAAAACATTCTAAATTACTTGTATTTATGCTACTTTTGTGATATTATCTTTATTGCAAAAGTTTTTTTGCATATATTTTAGTATGTGGGAGGGAAGTTGACGGATTTG
>CALVQO010000090.1 GCA_944358145.1 uncultured Bacilli bacterium
AAACTAATTCTTTCATCTAACCCTAAAGTATCACGATATTTTAATTGATATTGTTGAAGTAAGATAAATAAATATTCCAAGTCTTTCCTAGATAATTTACTAAAATCACCAGTATAATTCAAATAATCTTTCATATAAAAACCCCTTTAATTAGGGGATATTATACAATATTTAGATTAAAAATGCAATAAGATTAGAAAACTTATCCGCAAAGATAAACACAATAGCCATACTAGCAATTAAAAACGGTCCAAAAGGTACTTCACTATCTTTATTTAGTAACATTGCTCCCACTGCATAAGGTAAAGCAAGTAAACTAGACAAAATAATGGCTACTAACCCCAATTTTAAACCCAAAACAATTCCAATAATACCAGCTAGTTTAATATCTCCTCCCCCTAAAGCTTCTTTTTTAAACATTTTCTTTCCCATTAATCCAATAAGAAGCATAATAACAAATAAAATAACACCACTAAGTAAACTTAATCCCATATTTTTAAACCCATAAAAATATGCTCTTAAAATAAGAATCAAAATACCCCCAATAATTAAGGGACTATCTAAAATAATCATATACTTAAAATCACTAATAAAAATAATTAAAACTAAACCAGCAATAATTAAAGAAGCAAAAAACTCATAGCTAATCCCAAAAGTATAATAACTAACTAAAAATACTAAAGCATTAACTACCCCAATAAATAAATTCAAAATCCATGAATTTCCTTCTTTTTCTATTACTTCAGGAACAAGTAAAGGTAATTTCTCACCAATAAAAGCAAAAAGAAGTCCAAGGATAAACCCAATTAGAAAAAGTACAATAATCATTTCCTCACCTAACCTATCTGTCCATACAAACTAAACATCGGAATAACTACAGCTAGTATTACTACCCCAACAATAAGTGCTAATACCACGATCATAATTGGCTCTAAAAAGCTTTTTAAATTCGTAACTCTAGCTTTATGTAAATCATTAAAATAACTAGCAACTTTCTCCATCATCAAAGAAAGTTCTCCTGTTGCTTCTCCAGTCACGATCATATAATAGCAGGCATCAGGAACACACCATTTATGATAAAAAGACTTACTAATTTTTTCTCCTCTAGCAATATTACTAATCGTCTCTAACATAATATCTTTATATACTTCATTATTAGTAATATGAGACAATATTTCCATACTACTAGTAATATACACACTATTACGAAGTAAACTAGCAAATGTTTTCGTAAATAGTGTTAATTCATGATAAATAATAATCTTACCAAAGAAAGGAATATGCATACCAAAACTTTGAATAGCTCTTCTAACACTTCTACTTTTCTTATAAAGAAATAATAACACTAATATAATGAGTAAAGCTACTAACAAAATCATATCTAAATTAGCCGTAATATATTTACTAAGATTAATAATACTCAAAGTAAACCCACTAACAGTAATACCAGCTTGATCATAAATACGAATAAATTCAGGAATAACATAAACCATAATAAAAGTAAGTATTGCTATAGCAAAAATAAGTAATATAGCAGGATAAATAATGGCACTAATCATTTCTTTTTTTGTCTTATCTATTTCTGTATAATACTGAGCCATATCATCCAAAGTTTTAATAATTTCACCAGTTGCCTCAGCACTTCTAATCATATTAATTAAAAGTGGAGGAAATACTTTCCCTTGATTTTCTAAAGCTTTACTAAAAGATTCACCCAAAGTAAGCTCATAACTAATCGCTTCATATAATTTTTTCTTCTTTTTATCCCGACTAGCTTGTTCTTTCATAATATGAATAGTATCATTTAACGTTAACCCAGCCTTTAAATAAGTACAAACTTGAGTAAGCCAAAAAATCAAATCTTTAGTCCGCATTTCTTGTTCTTGATCAAGCCCAATTTTCTTTAAGAAGTTAGCCATTCCTGCCTTTTTAACTCGATAAACATTAATTCCTTCATTAGCTAAAAAGTTATGCAAAGTCATCTTATTTGTTGCACTTAAAACGCCTTCTACTTTCTTACCATTCATATCAGTTCCATAATAATGATAATAATCTTTACTAACTTTTCTTGAGTTAATCTCTTTTTCCATTTCCTTCATTAACTCTTGTTTCTCTAAAACTATCCTTTTTCTCTCATCAATGCTAAGAATATGCTGTTCAACTTTTTCTTCATCTACACTCTTTTCAGAATCAAGAAGAACAGGATTAACTTCATCAGTAACTCCCTGAGGATTTTCTCTTTTCTTAAACTGACGTTCATTCAAATAATAATCGATCATATTATACCAAACATCAAAGAAAACATACTTTACCCCAATAAAGAAATGTTTAATAAAACTAACTAAGAATCTAAATGGTGCTAATAAAAATTCCATAACCATCTTTCCTACTCTTCTAAAATTATAACATAAATAATAAAATAGTACTAGTCCAAAACACAAACAAAGTGGAGATAAACTCCACCCGAAAAAAATTTATTATATACTTGCCCATGTGTAAAGGATTAAGCGACACAGGCAAGAATACTATTGTTTTAAAGTGTAAGGATTACTTTCACTTCCATCACCACCAGATATCGCGATATTAGATTTTAGATAGATAGATGGACGAGCGCCAGAGCCGCTAGACGCGTTGCTGTAGCTCAAATGGCTGTCGCTAAGGACAGCAAAGACGAGATACGAGTAAGACGAGCTGGGAGTAAGTGTCCATTGATATGAACTATTAAATAGCCAATCGTTATTATAACAATTACTATAACTATCCCAATTAGATAATTCTGTTGCTAAACATGTTGCTCTATTTGTTGTTGCTCCTCCACCAGTTGCATAACCATAATCACTTGGGTACATTAATCCTACTTTTCCTCTCCATTCTGTTGGCCTTCCTTCATATACATCTGTACCTCGCTCATAGCTATAAAATTCAGATACTGTTGTATAGGTTGATGAACCTCCTAACTTCCATATTACTTCTTCTATCATCTCTTTTGTTCCTTTTTTTAATCCTGTTTCACTAAAATCACAATCTATTGTTGCTCCATTTTGACCACTTGGACATGTTCCACTTGTTCGATTCCAATACGCTCCTTCGTTTAACACTATCTGTAATGCACTATCACTCCAGTCATTAGAACCATATCTTGATTTATTATCCCATGAATAATATCCAATACTCTCATCACGAATAATTTTAACCAACTCAGTTCCTGCTACTCCATGAGTATTTTCATCAAATATTCCAA
>CALVQO010000091.1 GCA_944358145.1 uncultured Bacilli bacterium
AACGAACCGCCGTATACTGAACGGTACGTACGGTGGTGTGAGAGGACGGCAGCTAGTCACTGCCTCCTACTCGATTGTTACAATAAAAGTTAGGAGGATAGAAAATGGATTTAAAAAAGTTATTTGGTTTTGAAGGAAAAACAGTTGTGATTACGGGTGCTGCATCTGGTATGAGTAAGTCTGCTACTGAGTTATTGTTGGAACTTGGTGCAAATGTTTATGCCGTAGATATTAATCCAATAGATTTACCTGTTAAGAAAGTTTATCAAGCTGATTTAAGTAAAAAAGAGGAAATAGATCAAGTATTAATGGACTTGCCTAATCAGATAGATGCTTTGTTCTTGTGTCATGGTATTGCTGCTTTTCCTGGAAATGAACTTTTGGTTCAGAAAGTTAATTTTTATAGTCAGAAGTATATGACAGAACAATTATTAGATCGCATAAGTGATCATGGTTCAGTTACCTTTATTGCTTCTGTAGGAGGATTTGGATGGCAACAAGTATATGATAAAGCTGTTGAATTAATTAATATTCCTACTTGGGATGAGGAAATGAAATGGTATGATCATCATCCAGATTTAATTCAAAGTGCTTATGTTTTTGCTAAACAATGTTTACTTTCTTATGTGACATATAAGTGTATGAGTGAAGAATTTATTTCAAGAAAAATAAGAATTAATGCAATTAATCCTGGAGATACAATTACTGGTTTGACAGATGATTTTAATAAGTCAACTAGTCCTAGTGGTGATGCTTTAGAGGGTGCACAGATGATTGAAAATATTTTCTTAAAAAGTTGGAATGGTTATGCAGCAGAGGCAAAAGATATGGGCTATCCTATGGTTGTAGTTGGTAGTGATATTTGTTCTTACATGTCAGGGCAATTAATTTATATTGATTATGGATTAACTTCTAGTTGGACTAGTAATGCTTTGTTAAGTGCTAAAGAAAAAACAATTGAGGAAATATCTTATGATTCTAATCAGTAAGTAAAGATCTATTTAGGTCTTTTTTTTATAAATAAAAAAAGAGGAATATTCCTCTTAACTTTCTGTTAACATTACTTTAATATCTCTTTCTTTACCATCTCTGATAATAGTAATAGTCATTTCATCTCCTACACTATGTCTATATAAGTAATATCTTAAATAGGCATTTGATGGAACATCATTACCATCTACTTTTATAATAATGTCTCCTACTTCTAATCCAGCTTGTTTAGCAGGGCTATTATCGGTAAATTCTGCTACAATGACACCGCTTGTTACATTTGCTTCTCTAATTAAATTATAATACTCACGTGATAGATAAGCATCTGTTACATCGATCATTGATATTCCTAAATATGGTCTTTCTACGCTTTCTCCACTAATTAATTGTTCAGCATAATCTATAGCTGTTTCAATTGGTATTGCAAATCCCATACCTTCAATTGTTGAACTAGCTAATTTAATAGAAGTTATTCCAATGACTTCACCATTAGAGTTAGCTAGAGGACCACCACTATTACCATTATTGATAGCAGCATCTGTTTGAATAGTGTTAACTACCATAGGTGTTGTTGTATTTCCACTGGTAAGCTCTACTTCTACTAATCTATCTTTACCTGATACTATACCTCTAGTAACACTCCATGAATAAGCACTATCAAGAGGAGCTCCTATAGCAAATACTGTGTCTCCTAATCTTGCATCTTCACTACTTCCAATTTCAGCAATAGAAATAATATAATCTTCATCTACTGATAATACTGCTATGTCGGAATATACATCACTACCTACAACCTCTGCTTGAACTACTGTTCCATCGGTAAATGTTACATAAACGTCGTCAGCACTTTCAATAACATGGTTATTGGTTAAAAGATAAGCTTTACCATCTTCAGTTTTATAAACAAATCCCGTTCCAGATGAATATGCTTCATCATTTATATAAGTATTAACTACTACTACAGCATCATATACTTTTTCTACAGCATCTGCTATACCTTCATCTGTTACGGTAACGTCTTTTTCTACTCTAGTTACTGTTTCACCAATAACATTAGGAAAAAAGTAAAATATTCCGTATAGAGCTAGCATTCCTAGAAGAAAAGCTGCTATTAAAATAAGACCATTTCTTAATGTCGTGTTTTTTTTCTTTTCAACCATTTTAATCCATCCTTACTATATCTTTAAAATTTTTAGGAAATCCCATACGATCTAATACTTTATCAATACTTATTGCGTGTAATCTTCCTGATAAATAGTCTAATTCATAAGATATTTCATTTAACATATTACCAAAATTATCAGGTCTTAGTAATCTTTTTAGGATAATAATTAAAGCAAATAAATCATTGATACCATAAATATATTCCCCATTCATTTTAGGAATATTCAAAAGATCATGGTATTTAGTTATAGGAATTTCCTTTTGTGTTCTGTGTTCATAACAAATATCTTCATGAGCACATAGATTTCTGTAATTAGCAATAATAGGAAGATAAGTGAGTAAACTTTCGACATCAACATTAAAGAGATTTGCTATATTTTCTTGATCTTCAGGTTTTAATATTGTGTATAATTCTCCTACTATGCCAAATGATAATACTTTTACAACGACCCAAAGAGGAATATAACCATAGTTACTTTGATAGTGTTTTGTTGCTGTATGTTGTCCACCATTAACAATGATTTGCCTTTTTACTTTCTTTATTAAATCATTTACTTGACGTGTTTTTTTAGGATCTGTTGTAAAGTTATTTGGATTTAAATATTTCTTTTCTTTAAATCCATATTTTCGAGATAATTCGTAAGAAATTATACTTTTTATGTTATTTTCTAAAATTAAAATGTTTTTAAATAAGATGTTTCTTAGTTGTCTGTCAAAATAAAATAAAGCGTATATTTCTCGGAAATTTGTCCCGTTTATAAATGTTTTGTCTCTGTTTGATTTATAAAATAGGTATCTATAGCCATTGATGAAAAAGTAATTTTCTCTTAAAAGAATACTTTTGACATATTCTTCATCATCAATAATTAAATTTTTGTCTCTTAAAATTTTTACTTGTTCATCTAATGTTTTAAATATTTTTTCCATAGGACCACCTAGTATAAATTATATCACAAAGAACAGCTATATTGTAAAAAAGTTACTTGTTACAAATGTTAATATTTCGTGAAAGTTTGGTGAAGTTTAAAAAATGTGTTATAAT
>CALVQO010000092.1 GCA_944358145.1 uncultured Bacilli bacterium
TTAACATATCCACTTCTCCTTTGCTACTTTAATATAGTACAAAAGAATTTGTTTTTAAACACGTTCGACAAAGGTTGCCAAAACTTCTATTTTTTCTCATGTAAAGAAAAAGATTATATAATTTATAAAAACAAATCATATAATCCCTGTAATTCTTCATAATTTAACTTTAAAATTTTAGAAATATCTAAATAACGAATAAAATCTTTTGCTTCATACCCTTTCATGTATAATCTATTTCCTTTTTTAAACAAATTTTCTATTTTATTAAGACCTGCTTCTCCACTTAAACTTCGAGGAACTTTAATACCCAAATAAGAACATAATCCATCTAAATCTTTAAGAAAAAAATCTTCAATAGAATGCTTAGCACCTATATGAACAACTTTCATGACTCCCAAAGAAAGTATATTTTCTTCTAACTTTCTCCAATTAACTGGCGGGTGTGGATTAAACTCAAAAACATCAGTGTCATAACATAATACTACTACTATTTTTCTTTGACATTTAGGAACAACTTCATTTTTAAGTTTCGCTAAAAGTTTAGTTTTAAAATTACCAATGCCTTCAACATTCACATGGATTAGTTGAAAAGGTAATCGTTCAAAATGCATTTGCTTCTTAATTTCTTGAATAACAAGAGGATAAAATACACTCTCAGTAACACCCTCATAAACCATTACAACTGAATATTTCATTGAACATATTTTTCTATTTGCTTTAACCCTTCTTCTCCACCGCTCATAAGATCAAACAAATAATCCCCCGTATACATATTTAACTTTTCAGCATCATCCATCACCTTATTAACCATTGAATCTTTTACTTTTGCAAAAACAGCAAGGCCCTTTTCATTAGGTAATCCCAAATAAATATTCTCTGGAGGTAAATAGTTTACCAAATAAGGAGAATGACTAGTAATCATTATTTTTGTATGTTCTGTAAAGCTATTTAAAATAATTAAATACTCTTGCAAAATTTTAGGATTTAGTGAATTTTCTGGTTCTTCTATAGCCACTAAAGAATATTGATTAATTTCTGCTAAAACAAGATTAGTTAAAACAAGAAGTATTTTTCTTGCACCATCACTCATTAAAAGAAAATCTATAGGTTGTTTTATATTTTTATCTATAATAGCAATAGTATAAAACTTACCAAATAAGAGATCTTCATCATCTTTATTCATTTTAGCCTCAACTTCAAGTATCTCCATGCTTTGAATATTAGTAAATAACTTTTTAAAAGTATTAATGATCAGCTGATATTTATTAGGATAACTATTTTTTATTTCAAACAAAATCGTAGGAATATTATTATCATTAGCTAAATTATATTTCAGATCATTTTTCTCATTTTTATAAATATAAAACCTTCCAAAAGAGCGATTAACATCAAAATGTCTATCAATATACATACGAACCTGATTAATTTCCTTAATAACATCAAGATAAAACAAATCATCAAATGCTTTTAATTTATTAATAACTAATTCATTTTTTTCTATCTTAATATTTTTATTACAAGCTCCAGTTAAAGAAGGCTTATAATATGCTTCAATACTTCTTTTAATATAATTCGTAAACTTTTGAGATGATTCTCTAATCATCAAGTGTTCCTCTATAATTTCTTTCTTATTCCAATCAAAAGAATAGCCATACTTTATGATCTGTTCTTGATAGGAGAACTCCACTTCAAAGCTAAAACACTCATTTGTATTATATCGATTAAGTGGCTTTAAATTATTTTGACTCATCATTCTATCTTTTTCTTCTTCACTATTCTGAATAAACCGAAACCCAAAAACAAGTCCAGTAAGAACATTAGATTTGCCATAATTATTAACAGAAACTAAACTAGTTATATGATTAAAATTAATTTGAACATGAGACAAATTTTTATAACCGCTAATTTTTACACCAACAACATTCATATACATACTCCTCCATAGCACATACATATTATATCACCTATTCCAAAAAAAACAAATATTTTGTTAAGTATTTTATGTTAAAAAAGCAAAAATATGCTATAATTTTCAAAAATATTAAACATTTTCTTTATTTTTGATAAAAAATAAAGAAACGATTCTATTTTTCTCACATAAAAATTCTTACCAGAGCAAAAAAATAAGAACAGCATCAACTGTTCTCTTTTAATACAATTATTTAACAAATGGTACTAAAGCCATAAATCTAGCATATTTAATTTGCTCTGCAATATGTCTTTGATGTTTTGCACAAGCTCCAGTCATACGTCTTGGCATAATCTTTCCCTTATCATTAATATATTTATTAATAATCATAACATCTTTATAATCTACGCTTTTACCAGCACACATTTGACATATTTTCTTTTTCTTACGATAAAATTCTGCCATCTCTTATTCCTCCTTTTTTAATTAAAATGGTAAATCATCATCACTTAAAGTAATTTCTTCACCAAAATCTTTAAATGGATCTTCAGAGATATCTGTAGTAGGTACACTAGCTACATCCATTGGTGTACTATAATTATTATTAGCTCCATAATTATTATCATATCCACCATTAGATGGATAGTTATTACCACCAAAATTATCTTGAGGAGCTACACTACCTTGATTATCACTTCTTGATCCTAAGAAAGTAAGATTATCAACTAAAACCTCAGTAACATAACGTTTCGTTCCATCTTGAGCTGTATAATTTCTTGTTTGAATTCTACCTTCAACTGCAATTTGACTACCTTTATGACAATATCTAGCCAAATTTTCAGCAGTTCTTCTCCAAACAACACAACTAATGAAATCAGCCCCATTATCTCCACCATTTTGTGGAGTAAAAGGACGACTTACAGCTAAAGTAAATGTAGCAACACTAATATTACCTGCTGTCGTTCTAAGTTCTGGATCTCTTGCTAATCTTCCAATCAAAATTACTTTATTCATATTTTACTCCTCATCTAACTTAATAATTAAATGTCTTAAAATTGTCT
>CALVQO010000093.1 GCA_944358145.1 uncultured Bacilli bacterium
CCATAAATATTATAAGCATATGCATATAAAGCAGCACCTGTTGAACCAACTATCGCATAAAAAGGAATAACATAAAGCATACCAAGTATTTTAACTATAACAATACATATTGTTGCAATAATTGTTCCCTCTATAAACGAATTTTTTTTCATATAACACTTCCTAACTAATATAAATAATCATTGCTGTAAAACAATATATTTGATCCTCCCCAAACATAGATATCGCTGTACTAAACTTAATATCGACAACCTCTCCAGATAGTTCACTTAAAAAACTATTTACTTGAGCTTCTAAATCTTTTTCATGAGATTCATCAAATATTTTTACTTTCATTATAATCACCAAAATAAATATAACACAATTATTATGCTTTTATTGTCGAATTAAAGAGCTTAATAAAAGCATCAATAACTTCTAGTTTATTCTCCATACGTGTAGTTTTGGTAATAACTATATAAGTTGTATATATTTTATCATACCTTTTATCATAAAGGCAAAGATCTACACCTTTTTCCTCATCTAAATTACTAGTAAGCCTTCCTGTAATACCAACACCTAAATCACTGCCAGTAAACTCAGCTATAGTTTTAGCCATTTCTATCGCAGTCTCTTTACTATAAACAGTATATTGATCAATAACTTCTTTACTAACACCCATTTTAATTTTATATTCTGTACTATAAGTAACTGCACTAAATTTTAAAATTGTACTAGCATCAGGTATATCTGTAATAAGACTAGCAAGCAAACCTCCCGTACAAGACTCCATAGTAGAAATACTAATATTATTTTTAATTAAATAGTGAACAATATCTTCTAACATTTTAATTCACCTCTCTAAAGTATTTTACCACAAATAAAAGCAAGTGTATAGAATTCACTTGCTCTATATTTACATTAATAACACATAAGAACCTATTCCATCTATCTTTTTTAACTCATTTTGTTCTAGTTCTTGAATAGATAACTCAGGTGTAGGTAACTTCTCAGGCATAGTACCACCTAAATCCTCTATAGTCTTTCTTATAACTGCACCAACATGATAATGAGTATCACATGCATCTTCTTCAGTATTTATTTTATCTCTTTTTAATTTAGCATCAGTCTGCGTAATCCGAAATAAATTAGCACCTAGGTCTTCACTACCCATATAATCTAAAATATCATCAGTTTCTTTTATCCCTTTTCTCTTAGCAATATCTTTAGCAGTCTCTCCATTATACAAACCTTTATAGCCAGCATTATTAAACTTTCCATAATTTTTAACACCAGCATTCTTAGCTGTTTCAAATAAATATTGATTTTTATTTCTAACATTAATTCTCGTATACAATCTTTTTTGATTTTCATCTAATCTAGAAAACTCTTCTTCCGTGAGTTCCATTTTTCTTGTTTGAACAGCAAAATAACTTTGACCAAGAGCAATTACATCTTTTCTAGGATCGCCATTTTGAACAATCAAATAGCATGCATAACGTGTCAAATAATAATCCTCAATTAACTCGACTCTACCTTTACCACTAGTAATTGGCTTCCCGACGTCGGCAAAGCAATCTTCTACTTTATTACCACTTAAATTACAACTAATTTTAGCCTTATCAATTACTTTTTTAAAATTACTCCATTTAGAGTAACCTAAAACTTTCATCAACTCTCTTGCTTCCCAATATTCTTCTCCAAATTCATTAACATGTTTAATATCTTCAAATATTTTTTCTTGATATTTTTGTATCTCCACAAAATCCACCTGCTTTCTATATTAATTATACAATATTAAAGATCATAAATCAAGAACAAATATTCGCTACATTAATATTTAAATGGCCTCTGTACTATACCAATAATATCCATTATCATTTTTCTTAAAAACATGCTTATATCTAGTAAAATGTTCTGAATTATCCCTTAAAGTATTTAAAGCTTCATCTGGAAAATAAGCATCAATCGTTATTTCATAACCATTTCGATAATCAGTTAAAGTTTGAGTGTAAGTATCACGATAAGCAGCAATTTCATAAATAATTAATTCACTATTTTCTATTTTCCAATCATCAACAAAACCAACATGATACCTATTCTCGCCAATTCCACTAGAGCAGTTCAAGAAATAATCATCTTGAAAAGCAAATCCACCATGATATCCTGCATAAACATTATCCCAAGAAGTAGTTTCTTCTAAATTACTTAGACGGATATTATACATAGATTCTAATATATTATTAATATATTCTAAAGTAAAATAATATAAACCATAAACAGGTTCTTCAAAATCATCATATAAATATTTTATTGCAATAGGATTATCCAAATAATAACCACATTGATCAACACTGCATCTCTTTGCATCATAATTGTTCATTCCTACCCCTAAAGCCATAACTATTAATACACTTTGATCAACATCTTCTATGTTAGCATTCTCAAAATAAACACTATAATCAAGAGGTAAATAATGAGGTATATAACTTAAATAATTAGCTATTTCACTATCTTCAACATTTTGATTATCTTCTAAATCAGAATTACTATTCTCTTCATCATCTGTACTATCACTATCTTCTTCTTTAGGTATATTTATATAGCTTTTCTCAGGAGCCACATCTTCTTTCTGCAAATCCAAAAACACAAAAGTAGTTTCTGCTATTAAAATAATAACTAATACTACAACAAGAATATAATATTTCTTCATATAAACACAACCAATCTATCTATATTATAACTAATCAAAATTCATTTAAAAAGAAAAAAGCATACTTTAATGTATACTTTACACTTATTCTGTAAATCCATTCACACCAGTAATTTTATATCTTTGAATGACTTCATATTCTAATTTATTATTATTAATACGATATATTCTTTCTTCTAATTCTCCATAGTCAGTCGCTCCTTCATTATCTTCTTCATCATCTTCATTTGCTTCTTCACTAACAGTATTTAACACTGGTACTAAATAATAAATCTGA
>CALVQO010000094.1 GCA_944358145.1 uncultured Bacilli bacterium
GGCTATGCTTACATGTTCCAAGTATTTTCGACTGGCTCCTTGGGCAACTACAGCGTAGGTTACACGTATGGTGTGCGCCCTGTAATAAACCTGTCTGCTAATACTACTATAAAATCAGGAAATGGCACTATTTCCTCACCATATGAAGTTTAACTGTGTAATCATACACAGTTTTTTCTTTAAAAAATAAGCAATTTCTGTTATTATATAGTCGGTGATATTTCTATGAACGAATTATTTAAATTAAATAACAGAACCATTTATGATATAGATACAACAGTTCTTACTACATCATCTTTTAATTATACTGACGATGCGATATACTTTATTAATCATAATTGTATTGTTATCACAAAAGATAGATCAAATAATACCTATGATATACCTGCAAGTTTATTTGAACTATTTCAAGAAGAAGAACTAAGAAACAAAAAAGAACTAACTGAATTCGATGAATTAAAACTCAAAATTTTAGCTAGTTTAAGTATCAATACCAAAATTTATGTATTTATGAATGTATTAACATACTTAGATAAAGAATTTAAAGAAAGATTAATCAAATATTTAAAATTAGGAAATAAAAGGATAATTAACTATACTACAGAAATTGAAGAAACATTATTATTAGATTATGTTATAGTAATTCATGAAAATAAAGTAATAATGGAAGGAAAGAAAGAACTAGTATTACAAGAAGAAAAAATATTAAAAAAATTAGGCTTTAATCTTCCTTTTATCGTAGAATTATCAAATGGATTAAAATTATATAAATTAATTGATAAAACATATTTTAATAATAAAGAATTGGTGGAAGAATTATGGAAGTAGCAAGAATATTTGAAAATAAACCAAAAGGCCATATATATGGTTTAATGGGAAATATCAATTTAACTACAAACAATAATAATTACAGTATAGTTATTGATTATCGTTTTAGAGGAACAGTAAAAGAATATTTTAATAGTTCTAAAGATATTTCTTCTCTTAAAATGGTTTTATTAAAAGAAGATATTTTAAATAAACATTCAAATGAATTATCTATAGGTGAATTAAAAAAAGTATCTTTAGCTAAAGCTTTAATTGATAATAAAGCTTATCTTGTATTAAATTATTTTGAAAAGGAATTAAATAGTAAAGAAAGAGCATATTTTAAAAGATTATGGCAAAGATTAGCCAATAATTACAATAAAGTCGTAGTAATATTTACCAATGATTTAACAAGTATATGGGATATTGCTAAAGAATTAATTATAGTGGATAAATATGAAGTAATAAACGCCATAACTAAAGAAGACTATTTTAAATTTATAGATAACATGAATAAACCAGAAATAGTAAAATTTACAGAATTAATGCGTGAATTAGGCCTAGAAATAGAAAACTATAAAGATGTAAAAGAATTATTGAAAGCTATATATCGCTTAAAGGAGTCTAACTCATGAAATATTTAATTAGTATATCTTACGATGGATCTAAATTTTATGGTTTTCAAAGGTTAATTGGTCATAATACAGTTCAAAAAAAGATAGAAGATGCTCTAAGTACTATTGCAAAAGAAAGTATTGAAATAAAGGGTGCTGGAAGAACAGATAGAGGTGTACATGCAATTGATCAAAAAGCCACATTTAATCTAAACATTAATATTAATCAAGATCATTTAAAATTAGCTTTAAATAGTTTAATATCACCTTATATTTATATTACCAATATAAAAGTAGTAAATAATGATTTTCATCCCAGATTTCAAGTTGTAAAAAAAGAATATATTTATAAAATAAATATAGGAGAGTTTAATCCATTATACTATGATTACATATATGAACCAAATTATAAACTTGATATAAATAAAATGAAAGAATGTGCTAAATTATTTATAGGAATTCATAACTTTAAAAACTTTACTTCTGGTGAAAGAAATAATTATGAATGTATTATCTATAATATAGAATTTACAGAAAAAAATAATATATTGGAAATAAAATTTACAGGTAAGAGTTTCTACCGATATATGGTCAGAAATTTAGTAGGAGCTATGCTTGATGTATCTAATAATAAAGTTAGTTTAGATGAGATAAAAGAAGCATTAGAACATCCAGAAATTAAAAGACAATTTAAAACAGCTATACCTAATGGTCTTTATTTAAATAAGATTATATATGAGGAGGAATAATGAATACACTAACAGATTTCTTAAATAAATATGGTTGTTTTGCCAAAAATATTACAACAGGAAACAAAAAGAAGTTTGAAAGTATTGAAATGGCTTATATTGTAAACGATGCTCTAAAAGCGTTAATTAAACTAATTAACGAGAATAAAACTAGTGAAGTAGATGAAACAATAATTAATAATTTAATTCATTTTTCTAAAGTATACATAAATACTGTTTCTATACCAGATAATTTAACACCAAAGAAAAAAGTAATAATTGAATTAAAATATACTATGGAACAACTAGATCAATTATTATTAAATAAAGAAAATAATAAAAAAAGATAAAAAAAACACATTTTTTATTTGACAAATGCACAGTTTTTACATATAATTTTAACTGGTACATTTTATTTGTTCTAATTTGCCATGCCCTGGGAAAGCGGAAGCAAAGAAGACTAATGAAAGGGATAAAAAAATGAAGACATTCATGCAAAAAAAAGAAAACGTTGAACGTAAGTGGTATGTCATTGATGCTGAAGGAAAAACACTAGGTAGAGTTGCTACAAAAGCTGCTACTATCCTAAGAGGAAAACACAAACCAACTTATACACCTTCAGTAGACTGTGGAGATTACGTAATCATTATTAATGCATCAAAAGTAAATTTAACTGGTAATAAGTTAAATGACAAGATGTATTATAATCACTCTGGCTATCCAGGAGGATTAAGAGAAAGATCTGCTAAAGTAATGGTTGAAAAATATCCAGAAGAAATGGTAGAAAGAGCTGTTAAAGGTATGCTT
>CALVQO010000095.1 GCA_944358145.1 uncultured Bacilli bacterium
TAAAAGAAATTAGTGATTCTAATGGGGATATTATATTATTTATAGATGAAATACACATGATTGTTGGTGCTGGTGCCGAAGGTGCTATGGACGCTGGCAACATGTTAAAACCAATGTTAGCAAGAGGTGAAATTAGACTAATTGGTGCTACAACTCTAAATGAATATCGTAAATATATTGAAAAAGACGGTGCGCTAGAAAGACGTTTACAAAAGATTCAAGTTAAAGAGCCAAATGTTGAAGATACGATTACTATTCTTCGTGGTTTAAAAGAAAAATTTGAATTATTCCACAGCGTTAATATTAAAGATAGTGCTCTAATTAGTGCAGCCACTCTAAGTGATCGTTATATTACCGATAGATATTTGCCAGATAAAGCAATTGACTTAGTTGATGAAGCTTGTGCTACCATAAAGATGCAAATGGCCTCTGTTCCGACAGAACTCGATACATTAACTCGTAAAATTATGAGTCTAGAAATTGAACGTGAAGCAATTAAGAAAGAAAAAGATGAGTTATCTAAAAAACGTAGAGAAGAATTGGATAATGAAATTGCTAGTCTAAAAGAAGAAGAAGCTAAGATGCGTTCAAAGTGGGAAGAAGAAAAAAGTTTAAATGATGATATCAACAAGAAAAAAGAAGAATTAGATAGTGCTAGATTTAAACTAGAAACTGCTGAAAATAACTATGACTTGGAAACTGCAGCAAGACTCCGTCATGGTGAAATTCCTAAGTTAGAGACTGAATTAGAGACTTTAAGGAAAAAAATTGATTCACAAATGTTAAGTGACACGGTAACGGAAGAAGATATTGCTAGAATTGTAGCAAAATGGACCAATATTCCTGTTCAAAAATTAGTAAGTGGCGAAAAAGAAAAACTACTTAATCTAGAAAATAATTTAAAGAAACGAGTTATTGGTCAAGATGAAGCAGTGCGTGTTGTAAGTGATGCTATAATTCGTGCTAGAAGTGGAATTAAAGATCCAAATAGACCAATTGGTTCCTTTATCTTCATGGGTCCAACTGGTGTTGGTAAAACCGAATTAGCAAAAGCTCTAGCATATGAACTATTTGATGATGAACGCCATATGGTAAGAATAGACTGTTCTGAATACATGGAAGCTTTCAATGTATCAAGACTTCTTGGAGCTCCTCCAGGATATGTAGGATATGATGAAGGAGGGGAACTAACCGAAGCAGTTAGACGTAATCCTTACAGCATTGTCTTATTTGACGAAATAGAAAAAGCTCACCCCGATGTCTTTAATATTTTACTGCAAATACTAGATGATGGTCGTATTACCGATAGTACAGGAAAACTAGTAGACTTTAAAAACACAATAATTATTATGACATCTAATTTAGGTAGTGAATATATTTTAGATAATGAAAGTAATAGTGAATCTAAAGTAATGGATGCGTTAAAAAGAACATTCCGTCCCGAATTCATTAATCGTATAGATGAAATAGTTATATTTAAATCATTAGGTAAAGATGTTGTTTATAACATATTAGATAAGATTATTCATGAAACAGAATCTAGACTTAAAAATATTAACTTACACTTAAATTTAACTAAGAAAGCCAAAGATTATATCATTGAACATTCATATGAAGAAGCCTATGGTGCTAGACCAATCAAAAGATATGTAACACACAATATTGAAACCCTAATCGCTGATAAAATCATTAAAGATGAAATAAAGTATAATGAAACAATTACGGTTGATGTAAAAGATGATCAATTAGTATTAAATTAACGAGTATCGCATAGATACTTGTTTTTAGTTTATTTTATTTAAGACGCGATTAACTCCCGACCTTTTTTGACATTTGAAAGAAAATGTGCTATAATGATAACAGTTATGAGCAATAATAGGGGGTTGTGAGTAACAAATAGTAAGTTCCTATTTTAGGACTTATTTTTCATATATGTGATAAATTATAGTGAAAAAAATAAGCATTTATCCTTTACAAAATGAGTATAATTTACTATAATGATAATAGTCACAAAAGTAGGAGTTGAAGAAATGACAAAAAAATCAAAATGTGAGTTTGATGAATATGTGTGTGATATATTAGAAAATAAATATTTTTTAGAGACAAAAAAAGATTTACATCATGGAACAAGCAAATACGAACATTCATTAAGAGTGGCTAAATTAAGTTATAAATTAGGAAAATTTTTCAAAGCTGATTTAAGAAGTGTATCTAGAGCAGGACTACTTCATGACTTCTTCTTTGGTACGCGTAAAGAAAATCCTGAAAATTCCTATTTAAGACATCCAGTTACCGCATCTAATAATGCCCAAAAATATTTTAACGTAACAGAATTGGAAAGAGAAGCGATAAAGACACATATGTTCCATCATGTCTTAATCAAAAAAATATTTCCATTTGTTAATAGAAAAGAGAAAGCAACAATTAAAGAATTTAAACCAAAAAGCAAAGAAGGGTGGATCATTTGTTTATCTGATTTAATCGTTTCTATTGGCGAATGTGAAAGATTCCAATTTACATATGCCTTTAATGTTGCTGTCTTACTCGTATTTAACATTATCTTATTTAAAAATTAATTCCGAAAGGAATTTTTTTTTCATGAAAAAAGCCTTAAAAAGGCTATCTAAAATAGATAAAGATAAATACAGCTAAGAAAAAACAATAAATACTAAATTTCCATAAGTTACCGCGTTTAACAATTTCGCTTAACCAACGATAAGAGAAGTAAGTGACAATTCCTGCAGCTACCATACCTAAAAAGTAAGGAAGAAGAATTGTACTTAAATTTCCAGCTTCGATAATATCTTTAACTCCAAGTAACATCGTACCAACACTAATAGGAAAATATAAAATAAAAGTATATTTTAAAGCAGTACTTCTACTCATACCAACAAGCAAACAAAGAACTAATGTCGTACCACT
>CALVQO010000096.1 GCA_944358145.1 uncultured Bacilli bacterium
TATAAAATAAAAGTATATTTTAAAGCAGTACTTCTACTCATACCAACAAGCAAACAAAGAACTAATGTCGTACCACTTCTACTAATACCTGGGAAAAGTGCTATAATTTGAAATATTCCAATGATTAAAGCATCTTTAAATGTAATATCATAATCTTCCTTTTTACCATTCTTATTTTTAACTAATAATAACATAAATGCTGTAAACAAGAATGCAACCCCTAAAAGCATAATATTTTGTAATTTTTCTTCAATAATATCTTTAAGAAGAACTCCTGCAATTCCAATAGGAATTGTTGAAACAATAATATATAAACAATATTTAAATTTCTTTTTATATTTTTCTCTCGTATCTTTCTTAAATAAATAAGAGAAAAAAGCAGTTAAAAGATCCCAAACATCTTTTCTAAAAATAAATAAAATGGCTAAAAAAGAACCAAAATTAGCAACAATTTCAAAGTTAAGATCATTAAGTAGATCAGAATTAAAAATATTTTTAAAAAGAAAAATATGCCCACTAGAAGATACCGGTATAGGCTCTGTAAACCCTTGAATAATTCCCAATATAATATAAATTAAATAGTCCATTTGTATCACCTATTTAATTATATAATATTTTTTAAATTTAAGAAATAAAATTATAGGGGAGTTTAAAATGTTTCGTATATTACTTTACATTATTGGTGTCATCTTCACCAGTATTGGTCTATTTTTTATCATAATTTATTTAAATTTATTAACAATAGGGTATAGTTTCTTTGATTTTGTTAAGTTTATAAGTAGAAGAGTTGAAGTATGGTTGTTTGTTATAGGAATTGTGTGTATAGCATTATCTTTAGAAAGGTGGATTAAACATGAATTACTATTACGACATAATATTAAATTGGAGTGATTTGGCTTATGAATTTTATGAATGGAATGATACGGACTATCTAGAACTAATCAAAAAAATACCTTTAATCAAAGTAAAACATAAGACCTTTTTAGATTTAGCTAATAACCAAGTAAAAGTAGAAGAAAGTCTATTAAAACTAATTGAAGATAAAACTTTAGTAAGTGAGAAGAAAAACTTTAAAAGAATAGAATATGCAGCCCTTTTTACAGATGCAAAAAATGTAATAGCCATAGAATTTAATCATGAAGGCTTAAGTATAAGTAGAAGCAAATTATTAATTGATGACGAATTAAATGTTTTAGAAGTAATGTATGGTTTAAAAGAAACCATGATAAATGTAGAAATTATAGAAAAATTAGAAAGTGATCGCACCCTAAGACAAGTAAAAGATGCCAAAAGATTAATACTATTAGAAATAAACACATTATATCAAAACAAAGAAAAAGATAAATTAAGATATTTATATTATGAATATAAAAAAGAAAATATTGATGATATTGATTATATTTATCATAATATAATCAATGATTTAAATCATGAATTTAACCGAGATATACTAAAATTATATTATATAATCAAATTATCTTATCATAATGTATAAAATATTTTCATTTATTTATTTTTCCATTCATGTTATAATACCCTTTAAAGGGATGATGTAGATGAATTTACCAAATTTAAAAGAAGCACGTTTAAGAACAGATAAAAAGCCAGCTTTTTTAGAAGCTAAAAATATTAAAAGTGATAAATTTAAAAACAAAAAATATTATATCAGAACTTATGGCTGTCAAATGAATGTTCATGATTCTGAAGAAATTAAAGGAATATTACAAAATTTAGGATTTACAGAAACAGATCTATTAGCATCAGCAGACATAGTCGTATTAAATACATGTGCAATAAGAGAAAATGCTCATGATAAGGTCTTTGGCTTTTTAGGAAGACTGAAACACTTAAAAAAAGAAAATCCTAATCTAATCATTTGTGTAGGAGGATGTATGCCTCAAGAAGAAGGTGTATCCAATACCTTAAAAGAAAAATACCCATTTGTAAATATTGTTTTTGGTACCCACAACATTAATGATTTAGGCACATTAATTTTAGAAGAAAGCAAAAAGCAATTAATTGAAGTTTACTCTATTGAAGGCAATGTATATGAACATATGGATTATGTAAGAGATTCAAAATATACAGCTTGGGTAAATATTATGTACGGTTGTGATAAATTTTGTACTTACTGTATTGTACCATTTACAAGGGGTAGACAAAGAAGCCGGAAAATGGAAGAAATATTAAGAGAAGTTGAAGATTTGAAAAAAGAAGGATATTTAGAAATAACTCTTTTAGGTCAAAATGTTAATGCTTATGGTAAAGACTTAGACAGTAACTATGATTTTGCTACACTTCTAGAAAATGTTGCCCAAACAGGAATAAAAAGAATTCGTTTTGTAACAAGCCATCCATGGGATTTTACGGATAAAATGATCGATATAATTGCCAAATATGAAAATATCATGCCATATATTCATTTACCACTTCAAAGTGGAAGTTCAAAAATATTAAAATTAATGGGAAGAAGATATACCAAAGAAGATTACATAAATTTATACAACAAAATAAAGATAAGAATTCCTGGTGTAAGTATTACCACTGATATCATCGTAGGTTTTCCTAATGAAACAGATGACGATTTTGCTGAAACTTTAGAAGTAGTAAACAAATGTAAATTTGACGGTGCCTTTACATTTATCTATTCACCGAGAGAGGGAACACCAGCAGCTAAAATAAAAGATACGATTCCTCTAGAAGTAAAGGAAAATAGACTACACAAGTTAAATGAATTAATTAATTCATATAGTTTAGCTCATAATCAAGAATATATAGGCAAGTCCGAAGAAGTGTTAGTGTTAGGTCCAAGTGAAAAAGGTAATAACAAAGTATACGGATATACAAAAACAATGAAGTTAGTAAATGTAAGTGATGCTGAAAATGACATAGGAAAGTTAATCCAAGT
>CALVQO010000097.1 GCA_944358145.1 uncultured Bacilli bacterium
GGCTAGTGGTTCCTACTACCAAGCCCACAGGCAACTTTCATGCCCTAGTTTTAACACATGCGTGTCGCACCAAAAAAAGAAAACAATAATCGTTTTCTTCCATAGTTTACAGTCTATTTGTTATTATGATTATCATTTACCCATTCTTCCGGAGTAATACCAGCTTTTTTACATTCTTCGATTTCCTCTTTAGTTAATCCATATGCTTTAGCTTCATCTAACAAAAGCTTCTCATTAATCCTTCTATTTTTTTCCTCAGGTGTATTATCACCTAATATCTTTAATAAATCAGTAAATAACCCCATAATATTAACCTTTCTTTCTACTAACTTTTACTAATACTAATATAGTAATAACTAAACCAACACTACCACCTATTATTAAAGCATAAGCAACTATTTTCAAAGTATCATTACTTAATCCAAATAAATTCTGAGAAGTTTTATCATCATTACTTAGAAAAGAAAATTCATAATTAATAGAATTATCCTCATTTAAAGTCCAAGTCAATGTCTTATTATCATTACTAGTCTCATCAGCATTATTATTTATAGCAGAATTAGGCAAGGTTACTTCATAATTTACCGTAATATATTGACTAATATCCACATCATTTGTTCCATCATTTTCAAGCTCCCACGTATAATTCGCTTGATAAGTATTATTCTCTGTTTTCAAAAAGAAGATATTATCCGTATTACCATTAAAAACTTCATCAAGATTCATCGTAGTTAAAGATGTAGATGATATATCATCAATATTAGCAAAATGTTGAGAAACATGAACAGAATAAATATAATTTTCTTTATCTAAATTAGTTTCAACAGTATATCCTTTACTTTCTAACTCACTTCGATTTTCGTCACTAAATAAATCATCCTCATTAAATTCTTCTGAATTAAAATATTCATCTAAATATGCTTTAATTTCACTATCACTTGGTATTTCAACATCACTTAAAGCACCATCTAAGCACTCATTAACACATGAATTAAACTCATTAGTACCCTCATTATACATAGAACAAGATGAAGAGCACAATTCTTTAAACATCGACTCAAAAAAAGCATTTCTCATTTCTTCATCATAAAATATATTTTTACTAAATTCAAACATATCCATTTCCATATTCATACTAATATCAACACTTTTATCTTGATTAACAGTCATATTAAAACGATAATCCATACAACCAACGATCAAGAACACACTAACAACAAGCAATAAAACTTTTAAACCCTTTACCATAACACTATCTCCTATCTTAATATATAATAACATATAAAAATTAGAGCGTCAATTACTCCAATTATTTAATTACTCTTTCCAATAGCAACCTTTTCTCAAAGCCACCATTTCTTTCTTTTTTTCTGCCAGCTTCTTCTATAATATCTTCTAAAGTAAATCCATTATATTCTGCCATAGCTCTTATTAACTCTAATTTATCAGCAAGTTCTTTTTTTCTTTCTAAAGTACTAGAAGCAGATCGAACCTCTTCCAATTCTTCATTATCTTTAAGAAGTAAATACTCCCAATATTCATCTTCATTAAGTACACGATAAATAGGTTCTTCACCATTTTCCTTTATAATATCAGGAATATTATCCCTAACTAATTTATTATAAATTTGATCCATTTTTTCCCATCCTTTATTAATATTCATCAGCCTCATAATAATAAGAAGCATCAATTCCTTTAAAAATAGTATTTAAACTAAAATCATCAGTCAAATTATTTTCAATTAAAGTCTTGATTTCTAATGTATTAATAGAACTTCTTTCCATCGCTTGTAAATATAAATGTTTATCTATTTTATCCCAATTAACAATTTTATTTAAATTCTTCTTTAAAATTAAATCCAGCCAAATTCTTGTACTACGACCATTTCCTTCTAAAAAAGGATGAGCAATATTCATTTCTACATATTTATCAATAATATCATCTAAAGTTTGTTCATCCATAGTTTCAATTTTTTTTAAAATATCTTCCAAATATAAAATATTGGCAAACCGAAAATTTCCTTTAGAAATATTTTGCTTCCTAATTTGACCAGCAAAATCATAAAGTCCTTCAAATAAATATTGATGAATCTGTTGTAATCCTCTAACTGTACCAACTTCAATTGAATGAATATCTCCACTAGAAAATAATTTCTTAGCATTTTCTAAACTTGCTTCATCAATTTTATTCATAAAATACCTTCTTTCAGCAACGAAAAAAGGACTTAAAAAAGTCCCTTATAAACTCCAAAATGGCAGGGGATGAGAGAATCGAACTCCCAACTAAAGTTTTGGAGACTCCTATTATACCATTTAACTAATCCCCTAAATCTCTTAAAAGATAAAATTATTATAACACAAAAAAGACAAAATTACTAGCATTTTCATATAATAAATTAGGTGATTTTATATGTTAATAAACTATACCACTAAAGAATTAGATTTATTAGCCAGAATTATGAGAGCAGAAGCTCAAACAGAAGGAGATTTAGGTATGCTTATGGTAGGAAATGTCGTAGTAAACAGAGTAATCGCAGACTGTTATACATTTAAAAATATTGATAGTATTGAAGATGCTATTTATCAACCAAATCAATTTGTAGGAACAAACTCTTCTCTTTTCTACGGTTCTGCAACAACAGCCGAAAAAAATTTAGCTCAAAGAACACTTAGAGGAGAATACTACTACCCAGCAACCCATTCATTATGGTTTTATGCTCCCGGTTCCAACAGTTGTACTTCTACTTGGTACGATCAACCTCTAGCAGGAAAATACAAAAACCATTGTTTCTATCGTCCTCAAAGTGGACAATGTCAAGAATTGTATTAAAAATCCACCCCTAAAAGACAATGTCATTAACTTAAGGAAATACAGCCTGAAAAAGGTTGTATTTTTTGATA
>CALVQO010000098.1 GCA_944358145.1 uncultured Bacilli bacterium
TTTAAAACTAATATTTACTACTATCCCTTTAAAAATAAATATGTTATAATAATTAAGTAAAATTAGGAGGTAGTAGTGTGAATAATTATTTAATTCCTGCCAATTCTAAAAAATCTCAATTAATTCTTGGATTTTTTACTCCCGTAGATTTAATTTTGTTTGGATCAGGAGTAGGAATTACTTTAATTCTATTATTATTAGTACAAAGTACAAATATAGGAATAATGATTCTTATCTTATCTCCAGCTTTAATAACAGGATTTTTAGTAATGCCAATACCAAATTATCATAATGTATTACAATTTATTGTAAATATATACACCTTCTTTAGTGAAAGAAGAAGATATTATTGGAGAGGATGGTGTCATGATGTCGAAGAGTAATTCACCCTTTACAGAAGACTGGTTACCAATTAAACAAATATTAAATGGAATGATTCAGCTTGATAGTGGAGAATATGTAACAGGAGTAAAAGTGCATCCAAGAAATATATTCATTGTTGATCAAGGCTTACAAAATGCCATTATTGGAAATTTACGAAATTTTTATAACTCTATTAGTTTTGAATTTTGGTTAATTATTGCTGATCGTCCAGTAGATATAGGATTATATTTATCTAATTTACAAATTTTATATAATAATACAGATAGTCCAATTCAGAAGAAACTAATTATGGAAGATATTAATAAAGCAAATATGTTTATGAGCACTGAATATAATGTCGTTGATACAGAATATTTTATTCTTTTCAAAGAAAAAAGAATGGAATTAGTACAAAAAAATTTACATACTTTAATTAGTGGTTTAGCTAATTCTGGTCTTAATTCTAATCAAGTATCGAATGACGATTTAAGAATGATTTTAGATAACTTCTTAAATGGTGGAGTTCATACAACATTTGGGACGGTGATGAGCTAATGGCAAAGATAAAAAGTGAAATAGCACCAAAGGGAATGGAATTTAAACCAACAGAATTTACGCTTGGTGGTAAATATTGTACGATTATGACCATTATATCTTATCCAAAAAGTATATATGTTGGTTATTTATCGGATATTACAAGTATTAGTGGAGTAAAAGTAGCAATTAAACATATACCAATTGAATTCAGTACTTTACAAAAAATGTTAAACAAAGAAATAGCAGACCTAAAAATGCGTTATCAAAATGAAAGAGACAAAACAATTCAAGAGCGTATACGTCAAGACTATGAATCATTAGAACAATTTATTTCTATGCTTGCTGCTACTCAAGCTCGAATCTTTGATTTTCAAATGCATGTCATGATTAGTGCAGATAACAAAGAGGATTTAGAATTAAAGAAAATGCAAGTTAGAACTTACTTAGATGCATTAGGAATGCGTGGAATATCTTTAATGTTTGAACAAGAAAAAGTATTAAAGTCAATTATTCCTATATTTCCAAAACAAGATATTGAAACAAGAATTGGAACACCAATTCCATCTATTACGGTGGCAGCGATGTATCCCTTTGTTTTTGATAGTATCAAAGATCCAGGAGATGCAACCCTTTTTGGCGTAGATTTCTCAGGAGGAGTTGTATTATTCAACCAATTCTTATATCAAATCAAAAAAGAAAATAATAGAAACAATGCTAATATGATTTTGTTAGGTACCAGTGGATCTGGTAAATCTACAGCTGCCAAATTATTACTTCGTACTCATTTAAGAAATGGATGCAAAGTAGTATGTATTGATCCTGAAGGTGAATTAGAAGAAATGACTCATTCTTTAGGAGGAGATTTCCTAGATTTGGGAAAAGGTGGAGACTTTGGTATGATCAACCCATTAGAGGTTGTTGTTGATGCTGATGAAGAAGAAATAGCCCAAGGTTTAGGATATACCATTTTAACGAGAACTATTCAACAATTAAAAGCATTTATGAAGTATTTATATCCTGATATTGAAGAAGATGTCCTAACAATGTTTAGTGAAATAGTTCAAGATACTTATAAAAGATACAAAATAGATTTTGATACTGATTTTACACAAATTAAAAGTGATGATTATCCAACCTTTGATGATGTATATGCAACAATAAAAGGAAGATTATTATCTATGCCTGATGCTACACGTGAAAAAGATGTCATTGAGCGCCTTGAACTAAAAATAAGACCATTAACAAAAGAATTAAGATACTATTTTACTGGACATACAACTCTTAGATTTAATAGTGACTTTATTGTCTTTAATATAAGAGAACTAATGAATAGTGATGAAAATATTAAAAATACCTTATTTTTCAATATTTTAAAATATGCCTGGGGACTATGTTTAGATAAAAATGTAAATACTGTAATGATGGTAGATGAAGCCCATGTATTATTATCAAGTAGAAACGAATTAGGAGCAGAATTTCTAGCTCAAATTCAAAGACGTTCAAGAAAATACAATACAGGAACGATTATCATTACACAACAGCCAACCGATTTTGCTGCTCCAAATATGATAGTTCATGGTAAAGCAATATTTGATAATGCCTCATATTATTTAGTTATGGGACTAAGAAAACAAGCTGTAGATGATTTAGCTAAATTAATTGATTTAAATGAATCAGAAAAAGATAGTATTAAATATTATAACCAAGGAGAAGCATTATTTATCTGTGGTAATAGAAGAATGAGAATTACGGTTATTGTAACTCAAGAAGAATTAGATTCATTTGGATCAGGTGGAGGATTATAATACTTCTTTAATACTTACATACGTAGGGGCTGTCGGGAAATTAAGTGATTAATTTCTTGACAGTCTTTTTTCTTTTGGCTTTACACTTGGAAATATTTCTT
>CALVQO010000099.1 GCA_944358145.1 uncultured Bacilli bacterium
TTTCAAAGCGTTTCAAAAAGAAAAAAGGAGAGTGCATTCATTATGAGAAAGCAGACTAAGATTGCTGCCGTTGTATCTGCAGCAGCCCTGCTGGCATTAGGCGCTTCCATCACTTCTTTCGCAGCTTCCAGAGGGACCTGGATGCTGGTTGATGGCGAGTGGTACTGCTATGACAGCAGCGGAGACCCCTATGAAAATACCTTCTGCCTTAGCAATGGCAAAGAGTACTATGTAGGTGATGACGGAATGCTGGTTCGTTCTCAGTGGGTTGAGGATGACGGAGATTACTACTTCGTAAACAGCGCCGGACAGAAAATCACCAACGACTGGAGATTAACCACTCCTTATGACGACGAGGATGCTGAAGAGCAGTGGTTCTACTTCCAGTCCACCGGTAAGAGAGCCGAGGACAAGAAGCTTACCATCAAGGGAAAGACCTACTTCTTCAACACTGATGGTGAGATGTTAACTGGCTGGGTTCAGGCAAACGGAGACAGCTGGGATGAGGCTTCTTCCGATGATGTTAAGAGCAACACCAATACCTATTACTGCGGAGAAGACGGAGCCCGTCTTGAGAGCACATGGGTATATGACTATGCTCCCAGCGTAGATACGGATGATGTAGGTTCCGAGGATGAGGAGCATTGGTATTATTTAAAGAGCAGCGGTAAAGTTGCTACTGGCAAGCAGTCCAACGTAAAGGGACAGACTTACTTCTTCGATAACGAAGGAAAGATGCTTTCCGGATGGGTAGCAGCACCGACCAGCAGTGACGGTGAGTACATCCAGATCTGGGAAGACGATGAGGATACTGACGGACACTTCGACACAGCTCTTTCTGCATACAATGATACAGATGTTTACTTCTGTGGTGAGGCTGATGACGGCCACATGAAGAAAGACAAATGGATCAAGATCTGGAGCAACGAAGAGTACGGCGAAGATGATGATGACAACGATGAGTACTGGTACTACATCAACAGCAGTGGAAAGGTATACATTCCGGATGAGGTTGATAGCACCGCATCTAACAGCAATGCTTCTGCGAAAGCAAAATGGGCTGTAAGATACAGCTTCGAAGATGGCGAGGGCGAGGCGTTCTCCGACAGATTCGATACCGATTCTTATGGTGACACCGTATTTGCAGCAACTGAGAAGAAAGTAAATAGCAAGACTTACTACTTCGATCAGGATGGCCGTATGCTTTCCGCGCTCGTTATGATGTGGGACAGCGAGGCAGAGGCCAAAGAACAGGATCCTGAGACCGGCAAGATGTACTATTTTGGCGGCTGGGATGATGGACAGAGAAAAGACGGTTCTGTTTCTATGACCGATGATAACGGTGAGTCCTACAGATTCTACTTTGCAACAGACGACGATGCATCTGAAAATTACTTCAATGCAGCCGGCGTTAACGGAGCAAGAAACGGTAAGCTGTATGAGCATGGACTTATTATCACTGCAACCGATGATAAGTACGAGCTTAAGACTGTATACGTACAGTGCACAGACTCCAGCAAGAGCGATTACTACAGCTACATCGTAAACAAGAGCGGTTCTATTCAGTCTTCCGCTAAGGAATATGAAGAGGACGATGATGTTCTGATTGATGCCAGCAACGCAACCTTCAGCGATGAAAGAGGTGCTCTGCGCAACAGCGTAAAAGGTGCAGTGGAGTATTAATTCTTCGGAATTAAAAGTGACATACCTTCAAAAATAGGAAATTCTAATTGCACTAGTGGGCGGGAAAATTCCCGCCCACTTTTTTGCTCTGCATAATGATTAATATCACTAATGCAATCCTTTTTAATGGCTATTTCTAATTTTGTAAAACTTTATTATCGAATAAAATCCTCGAACTAGGTGCTCTATAAATCTTACATCTCCAGTTACCACTCTATGCTGGGTGGCTTGCGCTTCGGTGAAAAGGTTCCACAGTTCAGCCAGTACCTTAGAAGGCCGTTTTATATCTAGAGGGTTTAACCAGTCGCCGCCACCCGTAAAACGGGTGGCTCGGGACGCGGGCTCTAAGCCCGCCCTACTTGGCTGCGCCTCAAGGCGCTGGCTTTCTCTTTCATGCTATGGGAAGTTTGCTGCGCATCCTTCCCATAGCTCCGTTCAAGCCACATTGCTATCGACTCGTCGCTGCCCCTAAAGGGGCCTTTGTACTACTCAGCCTTGACCCTTAAAAGGGTCTTCGTATTCTTTCACGCTGAGTTTATCTTGCATGATATCTGCTTTCTCCTGGTCTTGTATATACTTTTTTATCGTGGCTTCATTTAATCCAACTGTACTCACATAATACCCCTCTGACCAGAAGTGACGGTTCCCAAACTTATACTTTAAATTTGCGTGCCTGTCAAACATCATCAGGGCACTTTTCCCTTTCAAATATCCCATAAATGATGATACACTAATCTTCGGCGGGATACTTACCAACATGTGCACATGGTCTGGCATCAGATTACCTTCCAATATCTCCACTCCTTTGTAACTGCATAATTGTTTCAAGATATCCCGCAAATCACTTTTGTATTGATTATAAACAATTTTTCTCCTATACTTAGGGGTGAAGACGATGTGATAT
>CALVQO010000100.1 GCA_944358145.1 uncultured Bacilli bacterium
CGTTGGCTTTCCGTAAATTTGTTCTGCGCCAATTTTACGCAAGTAAAATTGTGTGTAATTGTTTGAGCGAAGCGATTTTTATACAAAATGAAAGGATAACTTTACTATTATATAAAAATAACTTTTTCAATCAATTTATTTTCAATTAAAAAATTTACATCACTATTATTCTTCACATCTTCTAAACTTTTTCCATGCATTGTAAAAATCCCTTTCACACCAGAAGAAATAGCCTCTTTTATAGCTTGTACATCTTCTTTCGAACCAATTTCATCACATGCAATAATTTCAGGTGCCATTGACCTGATTAGCATTTTCATACCTTTTGATTTAGAAATATTTTCTATAACATCTGTTCTTAATCCAACATCATTTTGAGGAATTCCCCTATACATTGCTGCAATTTCCCCTCTTTCGTCAACCACTCCACATGTTTTACCTCTAAAATTCCACTCTTCTATCCCGTTGCTAAGTCTTCTAATAGTGTCTCTCAATATAGTTGTTTTCCCTTTTCCTGGTGGAGAAATAATTAATGTGTTATAAATATTATTATTCTCTATATCTATAATTTCCTTTAAAATTTTGTCACTACAATTCAATACTTCTCTTGCTATTCTAAAATTTAAACTTGTAATATATTTTAAATTTTGTACATCATCATTTTCAACAACCGCTGTCCCAGCAATTCCTATTCTATGGCCTCCCCTTACAGTTATAAACCCTTGACTTATTTGGTTTTTATACGCATAAATAGAGTTATCACATAACTTTTCCAATGTCTGTAAAATTTCTTGTTGTGTTACTAAATATTCAACAATCGCCTCTATCCCTCTACCCTTTAGAAGAATAGGTCTCCCAACTCTTACTCTTATTTCTTGTAGATTTTTTTCTATTTGCGGATTATTTGTTAATGCATTTACTAATATGTTATATATATTATTGGGAAAATATTGAATAACTTGTCTAACATCTTTCATTTACATTCACTTCCCTCTTTTCAAAGCAACCTGTCCCTCCTGGCAAAAAATTGTCAAATGAACCCGTCCCCAAATGCCAAAAAATTGCCAAACGAACCCGTCCCAAATGGCAAAAAAAGAAACATATCATTTTATTATATGCTTCTTTCTTCAATATATTACTTCTAAATTATTTTTTATTGATAACTGCTCTGTATATTAATCCTGTATTTTCATCAATTTCGAATTCAACTTTGTAACTATCTTCTACATTAATACTGCTTTTAATTAATGTTATATTTTGCTCTGTTACATCATATTCTTGCCCATCAAAATTAATTTCTTTTATTTTTTTTGTTTCATTATCTTGTGATGAATTATTATTTTCTATAACAGTTAATAATCCTTTTACTGTTGCCCCTTTTTGATTTGTATTTTCATATAAAGTGAATTTCTCATTGAAGGCTGTTATTTCCAATTCTGATAAACTACTTGATATTGTTCTTGCTGCAGAATTAACTATTAATAAATTTACAGGATTTAACATTAATACTGGATTTTGATTAGCTGTTAGTTCTAGTTCTTGCATTAATTTTTCATTTACAAACACTAATCTTTCAGATATTTTTGCTAACAAATCTTCAACATAACTTTGATCTTGTGTATTTAATATTATAGCATTTTCGTCTTTGAATTCTTCTATTTCTACATTATCCACAAATGTATTTGTATTATTGATTATATATTTATAGCTTAAAATTTCTGTAGTTTGAGTATTATTATTTTCATTTGTTTCATTATTATTTGTATTATTTTCATTGTTGCTTTCTTGCTCTGTTTCTGTCTGTGATGATTCCATTGGAATATTTATTCCTAATTCATATAATTCTTGTACTGTATTCATTTCTTGTAATCCAGTATATTTCAAGTTTAAAATCATTTCTAATTGATCTTCTTCATTATTATTTTCTTTAAGTTCTTTCATTGTTGCCTGGTATACTATCTCGTTCTCATTTTTTGATTTTTTGATATCTATGTTTACTCCTTCTGGTATTGTTATATTTATTTGAGCTAGTTCTCTGTTTTGTTCATATACTGTAATTACTATATTTTCTTGATTATTTTCATCAAAATAGTTTTCGATAGTGTTTATTAAATTATCTATTGATTTTACAAGATTATCTGTATTTTCATTGATAGTTTTTAAGGTTGCTTCATCTGTTTTTAATGTTGTTAACAATTGTATAAGAATGTTTTTTATTTGTTCTGAATTTAAAGTTAGTTTATAACCTGTTAAATTATCTTTAGTTTCTTTAGAAAAATTACTATCTTGTAAATTTTCTTGCATGATATTTATATATTTTTTCATTATGTTTTCTTGATTGTTTTTATTGTTGTTTGTATTTTTTGATATATTTATTGCAGGTATTGAAATAGCTTCTGATGTTACTTCTTTTCCTTCTTCTACCGCAATATATTTACTTCCGACATATTTTGTTTGTAGTCCAATTATATTATTTATTTGTCTATAATTTATAGGAAAATTAACATTGTTAGAATAATTTAGACTAATAGCTTGTTCTGATTTGTTTTCAGGTATATTCACTTTTCCTTCATAACTTATATTAAAATTGTTTATGTATTGAAGAGACTCTAATTCTTCACCGTTTTTTGTTATTTCTACGGAAAAGTTTCCTTTATCTTGATATGGATTATTCTCTACCTTTGTATGATACTCTACGATTTTTTCATCAGCAATTTGTGAGAAATATTTCAGAAATAAGTACTTATTACTTCTAAACATATCTGTAGTTACAAATGCAAATGTAAATCCTCCTAAAATTATTAGTAATATT
>CALVQO010000101.1 GCA_944358145.1 uncultured Bacilli bacterium
CCACAACATCAACCTGGCCCCCCTGAAGGGCATCCTCTCCGCCATCAACCGGGCGGTGAACCACGACGCCGAGTGAGCCAATTCCCGGCTTGCGTCCCGGCGGCAAATCCGTTATAATATGGTGGCAACTATGTAAGAGAGGACGCGGACGGCTATGGAAGACCAGCGCGAGGCCCTGCTCCGGCAGATCTGGGCGGCCCAGGACGAGGCCTACGACCTGATGTATGAATATGACTCCCTTCCCCACCAGTACGGGGAAAATACCCTCTACCAGTCGGAGGCCCAGATCATCGACCTCATTGGCGAGCACCCGGAGATCACCGTCACCGAGCTGGCCGCCATCCTGAAAAAAACCCCCAGCGCCTGCTCCCAGATCGTGCGGAAGCTGCGGGCCAAGGGCTGGGTGGAGCAGGTGCGCAACGCGGAAAACAACCGGATTTTCAACCTCTATCTCACCGACAGCGGCCAGCGGGTCTACCAGGATCACACCTCCTTCAACCACTCCTGCCAGACATCCACCTTCCGAATGCTGGAGACCTTCTCCACCCAGGAGCTGGAGCACCATTTGATGGTGCAGCGGAAGCTGAATGAGGCGTATCAGGAGGATGTACAGCACAGCAAAGCGCATAACCAATAGGCGCCAACGGGGGCGCGGCAGTTGCCGCGCCCCCCGTTTTTTGTCGAATCTAACAAAATCAAACTCCACATTTTGTGCGCAGTATAGAATTGTGCGGATCACACAAAAACGTCCTTGACTCCCCCGCCTATTGTGATATTATTATTACAGTTAATGATTAAGCTATTTAATCATTAAATCAATAAAATAGAAAGGTGTAAAAACGTGTAGGAAAAAGGAGGAATTTTTGTGGAAGGATCAAAAAAGAAGCTAAATCTATTTGACCTGTTTACCCTCGGGCTTGGTGGGGCATTGGGTTCCGGCATTTTTGTGATGATGGGAATGGGGATCAGCATGACAGGCCGCTCTATTTTTCTGGCCGTCACCATCGGGTGCCTGTATATGACTCTCGCCTATTTCTATCAGGTGGTCACCGCCTCCATGTTTGTGGTGCCGGGTGGCTACTATGATATGCAGGCCATGCTGTTTACCCCCACACTGGCAGGTGTTAGCGGCATTTTTGTCTATTTTTCCGGTCTGGCACTGGCTATGAGTGCCATTGCTATGGTAGAATATGCAGGGATGGTCTTCCCCGTCCTTCTAAACTTTACCAAGCCGATTGCAGCCGCTATTGTTCTGTTGTTCTTTGCGGCCACCGTTCGCGGCTCGAAGTTTCTGGCCAAACTCAGCGATATTATGGTTATCATCCTGCTCATTTCCATCGCCTTGTTTGTGATTTTTGGCTTGCCCCGTGTCCAGCCGGGCTACTTCTCCAACTCCGATGGCGGCTTCTTTCTGAATGGCGTGGGGGGCTTCTTTGGTGCCATCTCCATCATGTCTTGGGCTTGTCAAGGCGCTACCGGTGCACCCTGTTCCATGATGCTTGCCACCAAAAATGCCAGGCGCACTGCCCCCCTGGCGGTGATTCTGGTCACGATTGGCATTGCAGTTATTTATGGTCTGATGTCCATCGTGTCTGCCGGCGTGCTGCCTTTTGAGCAGATTGACGGCCAGAACCTCTCTGTGGTGGCCCAGGCTATCTTCCCCCGTCCTCTGTATGTGATGTTCATTCTGGGCGGCGCAGTGCTGGCCATCGCCACTACCCTGCTGAGTACCATTGCTATGCTCAAAGAGCCCTGTATGCAGGTCGCCAACGATGGCTGGCTCCCTGCCGTGTTCAAGAAGACTACCAAAAACGGCTATCCCTATGTTGTACAGGGCTTCTTCCTGCTGATTGCTTTGGTGAGCATCTTCTCTGGGCTCTCCCTGGAGTCTCTGGTTTCCCTGACCATGATTCCCCAAATGCTGATGAGCATTTACCTGAATCTGGCTGTCATCTCCTTGGTGAAAAAGCATCCAGAGCAGTGGAAAACCAGCATTCTCCATATGCCTATGCCCTTACTCTGCATCCTTTGCGGTATTGCGTCTATTTGCTCTCTAATTGTGTCTTATAACCTGTTCATTGGCCTGGATACCGTCAGCATGATCGCCTGTGTCGGCATTGTGGCCCTCTGCGTCATTGTAGCGGTTGTCCGGCTGAAGACCGGTGCTGTGGATCGCAACGAAATCCTTCGCAAGCAGGCGGCTATGGTAGAACGAGCTGTGGAGTTTACCGCAGAGGAAAATAGCTGAAATTGAATCTCCAAATTCTCATATAGTAAAGGACCTAAATATCATGAAATACGATTTTACATCCATCATCGACCGTCACGGAAAGGACGCATCCGCAGTGGAGAGCATCGGGCACAAGGAACTGTGGCCTGTCATACCCGACGCCCCCAAGGAGGGCTTTGACCCCATCCCCATGTGGGTGGCGGACATGAACTTCGCCACCTGCCCCGCCGTGCCTGCCGCCATCATTGAGCGGGCCAAGCACCCTCTGTACGGCTACTTTTTCCCCAGCGGCGCCTATTATAATGCCATCATCAGCTGGCAGACCGAGCGCCACGGCTTCCGGGATCTGAAACGGGAGTACATCGGCTACGAGAACGGCGTCCACGGCTGCGTCACCAGCGCGGTGGAGACCCTCTCCGCCCCCGGCGACAAGATCCTGCTCCACTCCCCCACCTATGTGGGCTTCGCCGCCGATGTGGAGGGCCTGGGACGCACCTCGGTGTACAGCCCCCTCAAGAAGGACGAGAACGGCGTGTGGCGCATGGACTACGAGGATATGGATCGCAAGCTGAAGGAAAACCACATCCACCTGGCGATCT
>CALVQO010000102.1 GCA_944358145.1 uncultured Bacilli bacterium
GCCGTGGCCGGGAAACACGGTGTATTCCCCCTCCAGCCGGTCCAGGCGGTCCAGCGACCGGAGCAGGGCGGGATAGTCCCCGCCGAACATGTCGCACCGGCCGATCGACCCGGCAAAGAGCGTGTCCCCGGTAAACAGGAACTCGCCGCACCGGTAACATACCCCGCCGGGGGTATGCCCCGGGGTGGCAATCACCTGGAGGGACAGCTCCTCCAGGGGGATGGTGTCCCCATCCTGCACCAGATGATCCGGCACCACATGGTACCGCTGGGGGTCCCCATGAATATAGAGGGCCCGGTTCCGCTTAAGATCGGTAAACAAGACCAGGTCCGCCTCGCTGCCATAGACCGGGATGGCATACCGGGCGGCCAGCTCCTTGACGGCGCCGATGTGATCAAAGTGGCCATGGGTCAGGAGGATCATGGCAGGGGTCATCCCCTCCTTATCCAGCCTGTCGGCAATCCGCTCGGGATCGTCCCCGGGATCGATCACCGCCGCCCTCCCCGACTGGGCGGCCAAGAGGTAACAGTTGGTGAGCAGGTCGCCCACCGGCAGGGTCACCAGCTTCATCGGGACTCCTCTCCTTTCCGGGGCATAATCTGGTCGGTATCCAGGACGATGGTCACCGGCCCGTCGTTGTGGATCTCCACCGCCATATCGGCGCCGAACACCCCGGTGGCCACCTTGCGCACCCCCTGCTCCTCCAGGCAGCTGGCAAAATACTCGTACAGGTCCCGGGCTTCCCCGGGCTGGGCCGCCTTGACAAAGGAGGGGCGGCGGCCCTTGCGGCAATCGGCACAGAGGGTAAAGTTGGACACCACCAGGGCCTCCCCCTCCATATCCAGCACCGACAGGTTCATCTTGTCCTGCGGATCGGTGAAGATCCGCAGCTGGGCACATTTGGCGGCCAGAAACTCCGCCTGGGCGGCGGTATCCCCCTCGCTTACTCCCAGGAGAATCATCAACCCGGGGCCGATGGACCCCACTACCGTTTGTTCCACCGCAACCGAGGCGCTGGTTACCCGCTGCAAAACCGCTTTCATCGACGGCATCCTCCTCTTTGTTGGGACTACAAGCCGGTGCGCTGCACCCGCAGCACCCCCGGCAGCTTGCGCAGATTGGTGAGCAGATAGTTCAGCTGGTCCAGGTCGGCAACGCTCACCGTCAACTGAATATCCACGTGGTTGTCTTTCAGCTCCCGGGCATTGAGGCTGTGGATGGACAGGCGCATATTGCTCACCGCCATCCCCACGTCCACAATCAGGTTCTGCCGGTCCTCGGCATAGATCTCGATGGTGGACTTGAAGGTCTCCTTGAACCGCTCGGCCCACTGGGCGTTGACCCACCGGGCGGCCTGCTCCGGGTCGTCGGAGTTCATCCCGTTCTGCACGTTTATACAGTCTCTCTTGTGGATGGAAACCCCGTATCCCCGGGTCACAAAGCCCACAATGTCGTCCCCCGGCAGGGGATTGCAGCACCGGGCAAACTTCACCAGGCATCCCTCCAGCCCTTCCACAATCACCCCGCTGGAGGCCTTCTCCTTTTTGGGCTTGATGGCGGCTTTTTCCGCCTGCTTCTCCTGGTCGGGCTTGCGGTAGTTCTTGACGAACTCCTCCTTGATCCGGGGCAGCAGCCGCTGGAGGGAGATCCCTCCGTAGCCGATGGCGGCATAGAACTCGTCCGCCGTGGCAAAATGCTGCCGCTGGGCAATCTTGGTGATGAATTCCTCCAGTTCTTTTTCCGGCAGGGAGATCATGTTGCGGCGGAATTCCTTCTCCACCGTCTCTTTGCCCTGGGCAATGTTCTCCTCCCGCCGTTCTTTCTTGAACCAGCTGCGGATCTTGTTGCGGGCCTCGGAGGTACGGACGATGTTCAGCCAGTCCCGGCTGGGCCCGTTGGTCTTCTCCTTGCTGGTGAGGATCTCCACAATGTTGCCGGTCTTCACCTTATAATCCAGGGAGACGATGCGGCCGTCCACCTTGGCCCCCACCATCCGGTTGCCCACCGCCGAGTGGATGGCATAGGCGAAATCGATGACGGTGGACCCGGTGGGCAGACTGATCACATCCCCCCGCGGGGTAAAGACAAAGACCTCCTCCGGGGCGATGTCGGTCTTGATCGACTTGACCAGGTCCTCCACATCGTCCGATTCCTTCTGGGATTCCAGCAGCTGGCGCACCCAGGCCAGCCGGTCCTCCAGGCTGTCCTTGCCGGAGATGCCCGCCTTGTACTTCCAATGGGCGGCCACGCCGTATTCCGCGGTGTAGTGCATCTCCCAGGTGCGGATCTGCACCTCGAAGGGGACGCCCTCCTTGTCGATCACCGTGGTGTGGAGGGACTGGTACATGTTGGGCTTGGGGGTGGAGATATAGTCCTTGAACCGGTTGGGAATGGGCCGGAACATGTCGTGGATAACCCCCAGCACATAGTAGCACTCAAAAACCGAGTTCACCAGCACCCGGCAGGCATAGATGTCGTAGATCTCGTCAAAATCCCGCCCCTGCATATAGACCTTCCGGTAGATGCCGTAGACGCTCTTGACCCGGGCCGAGATCTGCACGTCCATCTTCTCCTGGAGAAGGCGGTCGCGGATCCTCTGCTTGATCCGCTCCAGAAAGGCCTCCTGCTCCTCGCGGCGCATGGCCAGCTGGTCCTCGATCTCCTGATAGGCCACCGGGTCCAGAATGTGGATGGCCCGGTCCTCCAGCTCCTCCTTGATGGT
>CALVQO010000103.1 GCA_944358145.1 uncultured Bacilli bacterium
TGTGAAATTTGGCAGTACATAAATGAATTTGTTATTTCGTGCGCTTGCGTGGCTTTGTGTCGCGCAGGCGCATTTTTTGTTTCTGCCTTTGGGACACTTTGTCCCAAAGCACGGCGGGAGCACCCCCGCTGCCGATCCCCGCCGGGGCACCGTTCAGACCTCAACCTACCCCCAAAATCTGAACGGAGGAATTACAAATGACAACCATCAATCTAAAAGACTTCTATCCGTGGTACACCCACGACGAATACATAGAGGTTTCTGACGAGGTAGCCGAGGAACTCCGGGCCAGCAGGCGGCGTGAGGCGGCTTATGCCGAGCGGGTACGCTACAACAAGGCGTTCTATTCCCTGGATTGCGATGACGGGATTGAATACTCGGTCTGTCTGCATGAACCAACGCCCCAGGAACTGCTGGAGCGAGTGGATTTGTTTGTCCGGCTCTGGAACGCCCTCAACTCCCTGCCGGAGATCCAGGGCCGCCGGGTGGATGCCCACTTGATCCTCGGTATGAGTTTCCGACAGATTGCTCGGAAGGAGGGCGTAAGCAAGAGCTCCGTCCGGGATTCCGTTCACTGTGGCCTGGAGAGTATGAAAAAATATTTGAGAAAAAATTTTTGATTTGACCGTCCGTTTAGCCCTATTTTCTGGAGGTATATGAGAGGTAGTTTTTGACCTCTCCACAGCAGAACAGCGGCGGCCCCGACTGAGTGCGGGGAGCTCGGCGGCGGGTGCCCAGCACCAGCGCCGCAAGTGGGACAGCCACCCCACGGCCACGATCCGCCGGGACAGGTTTGGCCGTCTGTCCGTCCGGGCCGCCGCCTCTGCTGTGCGGGGATGCCGCGCCGAGGATTGCTGTCTTATGACAGGCTAAGGGAATAGGCGCGGCGTCCTCAAAATTCTATGAAGGAGTGAACCCCTATGAATAGCAATCCCGGATTGGAGAGTCTGCTTGCAGAGCCGTGGAGCAACAACGCTTGTCGCGGCTATGTCATCTATGCGATGGAACACTGTGGATTTGCCCCGAACGACATCCGGCGCGTGGTGGCGGAGCTCCATGAGGTCTTTGATTTCTGTGGGCTGGAGGAGGCCCGGCAGCACTACGAAAGCAGCACCTATTGACCTATGGGACAATTTGTCCCACAGTGGAGCAAGGCAAGAGGGCGGCACCCTGGCGGTGCCGCCCTTCTGCGTTTCCCCACGGGACAACGGGGAGGCTGATTACGTTGTTTTCATTCCGTGAAGGGAGGACAAAATGGCTACTGAAACCACAAGAGAAGAATACACCTATCAGATTGAAAATCGGTTGTTTATCGTGACCCCCGTCTATAAGGAGCAGGGAGAACCGCTGTGGGATATTCTGCTGAAACTCATGCTGGCTGACATTGAGCAGGGCTGACCGCCCGGCGACATCCTTAACACCAGCCGCAGGCAGAGGTATAATATACATAGGATAAAACCTCTTGCTTGACGGCGGAAAGGAGGACATTGTGAAACAGTCAAGCAAGAACATCTCCCTCGGGTCGGCGGCGCTCTATTGCCGGTTGAGCCGTGACGATAACATGGACAGCGAGTCCAACAGCATCCAAAACCAAAAGAAAATTCTTCAAAAGGCCGCAAAGGAAAAAGGCTACACCGATACCATTTTCTTCGTGGATGACGGTATCACCGGCACCACCATGAACCGTCCTGGTTTTCAGAAAATGCTCCGGGCTATCGAGGCCGGGTACATCTCGGCGGTATTTGTGAAAGACCTCTCCCGGCTGGGCCGGAACTACATTGAGGTGGGCAGGCTTACAGAGGAGTATTTCCCCCTTCACGATGTGCGGCTGGTGGCGGTGTCCGATGGCTTGGACAGCGACGAGGGCGAGGATGACTTCACCCCGTTCAAAAATATTATGAATGAATACTACGCCAAGGACATCTCAAAAAAGCGCCGGATCGTCAACAAGATGAAGGGAAACGCCGGGATTCCGCTGTCCCCGCCGCCTTACGGCTACATCAAGAACCCGGACGATCCCCGGTTTTGGGTGATTGAGCCGGAGGCTGCCGCCGTGGTGCGGCGCATCTATCAAATGACTTTGGACGGCTACGGGCTGGCGGAAATTGCCGCCGCCCTGGGTGCAGATGGGATCGTCAACCCCACCTATTACTGGCGGAGCCGGGGTGTGAACCGCTCGGGCAGCAAAAGCACCGTGGAGCCCACCAAATGGGGCCATACCACCGTCAAGAAAATCCTCACCCTGCAAGAATACTGCGGCGACGTTATCAACTTCAAAAGTTACTCCAAGTCCTACAAAATCAAGCGGCGCATCGAGAACCCGGAAGAAAACCGGGCAATCTTCCTCAATGTTCACGAGCCCATTATTGACCGGCCAACTTGGGGAAAGGTACAGGCGTTAAAGGCCGGGACACGGCGCAAGCGTCCCACCGTTACCCAGGAGCCCAGCGTCTTTTCCGGCTATCTGAAATGCCCGGAGTGTGGCGGCAACCTAAACTTCCACTTCAACCAGGGCAACCACGACATTAAGTTTTTTAGTTGCCAGAACCACAATTCCGGGCTCCGCAAGTGCTCGTCCACTCATTACATCCGTCTGGATTTTCTGGAGCAGGTAGTGCTTTATGAGGTGAACCGTCTGGCCGCCTTTGCCAGCGAGTATGAGGACGCCTTTATCAAGGCTATCATGGGCCGCTCCGCTAAGGTGGTAGAAAACGCCAGGGTACGGAAACAGCGGGAACTGGATGGGCTGGTAGCCCGTGACAAGGAATTGGATGTGCTCTTTGAACGGCTCTATGAGGATAATGTTGCCGGAAAGATCGACGATGCCCGTTTTGCAAAAATGGCAAAGCGGTACGAGCAGGAGCAGGGCGAAAACGGCAAGCGGATCAAGGCGCTACGCCTGGAACTCAAGCAATCCGAGGGCAAGCGCATGGACATTGACGATTTTCTCGTCACTGTCCGGCAGTACACCAACGCCACCAAAATCACCAAGCGCATGGTGGGGGAACTGATTGACCACATTGACGTATACCATGCGGAAAAGCAGGACGGCGTTACCACCCAGCGCGTGGTGATTCACTACAACTGCATCGGCGCTTTCGATGTGCCTGACCGCCGGAAGATTCCAGAGGCCGACATTATCATGGAAACGAGAAAAGGCGTAGCAGTCAGCTACGCCCCGGCGGTGTAAATGTGGTGTGGGAGATGAGAGCATTTCTGTATTGCCGTGTAGCACACCAAGACACCTTCGCCCTGGAACACCAGCGTTTTCTGCTTGACCTCTATGCAAAGCGGGCAGGCTACACCATCATTGGCGCTGCGGACGAAAACGGCAGCGGACTTAGATTAGACCGCCCGGCGCTCCAGAAAGTGACCGAGGCCGTTGCCGCTGGCAAGGTGGATGTGGTGTTAGTCCATAACCTGACCCGGATAGGCCGGGAGTGGGGCATGGCCCAAAGTTACATTGACCTGCTCAACCGACACAAGGTCAAACTCCTGTGCATCCGGGATCGGCTGCTATTCGACGAAAACGGTGCTACCCCAATTTTGACAATAAAAAAAGCGGAGTGTCCTTTGTAGGATACTCAGATCCTATAAGGACACTCCGCATGGTC
>CALVQO010000104.1 GCA_944358145.1 uncultured Bacilli bacterium
GGATCAACTATTCATTGTTGGAAATCCGGTGGACATGGTACACAGACAATGCTTGAAGTGGTAGAGAATTCTTGTAATCCCGGTTTTGTTAAAATAGGACAGACACTGGGTACAGAAACATTGATGAGTTATATTGATGCTTATGGATTTGGTTCTAAAACAGGAATTGATTTAAATGGAGAGTCAACTGGTATTTTATTTGATGTAGATAAGATGGGACCAGTAGAACTTGCGACAACGAGCTTTGGTCAAGGAATTAGTGTAACTCCGATACAACAAGTAAGAGCAGTGTCCGCAGCGATTAATGGTGGTAAACTTTATACTCCTTATATTGTAGGGGCAATGTTAGAGAGTGAAACAGGTAGTTTGATCGATAAAGTTGAACCAGTAGTAATGGGAGAAGTTATTAGTGAAGAGACTAGTAGTTTGGTTCGCTATGCTTTAGAAAGTGTTGTTGCTAATGGTAGTGGGAAAAATGCTTATATTGAAAATTATCGTGTTGGTGGTAAAACGGGAACGGCACAAAAAGTAGAGAATGGTTCTTATTTAGATGGTAATTATATTTTATCTTTTATGGGTTTTTTACCGGCAGATGACCCAGAGATCGTTGTTTATGTTGCTATTGATAATCCTAAAGGGGTGACTCAATATGGTGGTGTTGTATCGGCTCCTATTGCTAGAAATGTTATGTTATCAGCGATTGATATTTTGGATATTGAACCAAGTCGTGAAGGAATGGCTAAAGAATATACATGGTTAGATAAAAAATATAGTATACTTCCTAATGTTGTGGGAATGAGTAAAGAGGAAGCTACTAAAGAACTTAAAAATTATAAAATAGAGTATTCTGGTACTGGTGATACGGTTATTTATATGAGTCCTAGTGCAGGATATTATGCTCCAGAAGGAGAAACGATTATGTTACTTTTAGGATAATAATCGTAAACTCTCATGTCAACTATGGCTTAAATTAAAGAAATTTGTGATAATAAGTAGTATAATAGTCTAAAGGAAGAGGTGGGTTATGTTAATACTTGCTAAAGCAGCAATGGCTCTATTATTAGGTTTTATTTTAGCAATTATTACTGGTGTAATATTAATTCCTATTTTAAAACGGTTTCATATTGGACAATATGTAAGTCATTATATTGGAGAGAGACATTTAAAAAAAGAAGGAACACCAACAATGGGGGGATTAATATTTATCATTCCTACAATTGTTGCGCTTATTCTTTTATATTTTAATGATAGTATAGAAATTTCTCATAATTTAATTATTTTGGTTTTTGTTTTTTTGGCATATGCTGTATTAGGGTTTGTTGATGATTATTTAAAAATTAAATATCATAATAATAAGGGGCTTAGTATTGTTGCTAAACTTTTAATTCAAATGATTATTGCGTTAGTCTTTTTCTATATTTTTATGAGTAATGGTGGACAAACTGATCTGGTTATATCTAGTCTTGGCATTACAATTCCGATGGGATGGACGTTTGGATTATTTATTTTATTCTTGCTTGTAGGAAGTAGTAATGCAGTAAATATTACTGATGGACTTGATGGATTAGCAGGAGGATTATCAGCGATTGCTTTCTTTGCTTTTGGTCTTATTTCTTGGAATGCAGGTTGGATGGAAGGCTATCAAGAAGTAGCTATATTTTGCTTTATTTTAGTTGGAGCGTTGCTTGGGTTCTTAGTCTTTAATGCTCATCCGGCAAAAGTGTTTATGGGGGATTTGGGTTCTTTATCTTTAGGTGCTGCTTTAGCTACTATTGCTATTATTACAAGACATGAACTTTCTTTAGCTTTAATTGGGGGAGTATTTGTTGCTGAAACACTTAGTAGTTTGATTCAAATTATTTCAATTCGTAAATTCCATAAAAAGATATTTAAACGAGCACCACTTCATCATCATTTTGAAGTATTAGGAATGAATGAACAAGATATTGTTAGATATTTTTGGGTAGCAGGACTTATTCTTGCTATGGCAGCGATTACTTATGGTGTTTGGCTATAAAATGTAGGTGTTCTACATTTTTTTCTTTGCTCATAAAATTTGTTAGGTGATGGATCGTGAAAAAGAAACATATGGATTATTTTCTTTTTGCCAGTGTCATTATCATTTGTATTTTTGGTATTATTATGATTTATTCAGCTAGTAGTATTTGGGCAGAATTTAAATATCAAGATGCATTTAAATATGTTAAACAACAAAGTTTATTCTTTATTGTTGGAATTTTTATTATGCTTTTGGTGAGTAAAATAGATTTAAATTTTTTAAAGAAAAAAGCTAATCTTATTTTGGGAATTTGTTTTTTGTTACTTGTTTTGGTTTTAATTCCTGGAATTGGGACGATTAGAAATGGAAGTAGAAGTTGGTTTGGAATTGGAGGACTTGGCGTACAACCTAGTGAGTTTGCTAAATTAGGACTAATTATTTTTGTTTCTAAATATCTTGTCAATAATCAGAAAAATATGGAGGATGTAAAAAAAGGAGCACTTCCGATATTTCTTGTTATTGGGGTATTCTTTTTGCTCATTATGCTTGAACCTGATTTTGGAACCGCGATGGTTATTGCTCTAACTTTGATTGCTCTTATTTTTATTTCTGGTTTAAAAATTTCCTTTTTCGTTAAACTGGGTGTTTTAGGGTTAGCTGGTATAGTTGCTCTTATTTTGGCTGCTCCTTACCGGATGGCTAGAATTGTATCTTTTTTAAATCCGTGGAGTGATCCTTTGGGAAGTGGATATCAAATTATTCAAAGTTTGTATGCGATAGGACCTGGAGGATTACTTGGGCAGGGATTTTTGAACTCGAGACAAAAACATTTTTATTTACCTGAGCCTCAAACTGATTTTATTTTTTCTATTATTAGTGAGGAATTTGGTTTTTTGGGGGTTTTAATTGTTTGTGGATTTTTCTTCTTTATTTTTTATAGAATGTTAAGGATAGCTCTTCGAAGTAATGATTTATTTCAAAAGTATTTAGCTTTTGGACTTGCTTTTGG
>CALVQO010000105.1 GCA_944358145.1 uncultured Bacilli bacterium
TTTATAAATCTTCTTTCTTATCCAATACCAAGGAGCATAGAGTTCATGCATATCCCAATTATCCATCTCTCCAGTCCCAGAAATCGTTAACGTGCCATCATTTGACAACTCCCAAGTTAAGTTTTTTCCACAAGTACCATTTGTCGGTTCTGTTTCTTCTGCATACACCTCCATTACAAATTGCAGACCTTCTACTGGAATCATGCCCATGACCATAATGACAACCAGACTAATCCCAATCACCTGTTTTACTTTTCTAAGAATATTTCTCATACTTCTCCTCCCATATTTTTTTACATTTACTCTCAACATTTCTTTGTCTCATTTTTATTTACAACATATTATACACTTTTTGTCTCATTTTTCACCCCTTCTTGCAAAACATGCACAAAAATCGGCATATAATGCACTTTTAATCATGCATCTTGATACATTCCCTTTTTTCTTTTTATTAAAATTATAGTCACTTTTCTGACTATAATCAAGAATCAAACCATATATTATGCTCATCCTAAAACATACAGGAGGTGGCATCGGTGATCGAATATAGTCCGTTTTGGAGAACATTAAAAAATTCTAAAGAAACAACTTACACATTAATTAATCACCATCACATCTCCAGCGCCACCATCGATAAACTCCGTAAAAACAAACCTATGAATACTACCACCATCAACGACCTATGCCGCATTCTTGACTGCAATGTAGCTGATATTCTCAATTACGTACCATCTGACACAGATCAGCCTTTGTAAAAAGGCAGAAAAAAACTGCCACACCATGCGATGTAGCAGTTCTGCTGCTTGCCAACACAAATTGCTCATGTGTGCCGGCACAGGACGAAATATTAATTTATGATGCTTTAGCAAGCATATCATTGATATATGCCCTCAACCCGGTTTCCGTAGCTATATCATACTCCTGATTCACAGCAATATAGTATTTCATAATCCGGTCTTTTGACAGAAGTTCACTGGATGGAATGCTTTCCCCGTAACCTTTTCTGGCTTCTATCCACGGCGTCTCATTATGAGTAATCTTCTCCAGAACCTTTCCTCCATACATTCCAAATGTATTTACGACAAGATCAATTACTTTTTTTTCATCATCTGTCAGTGCATCTTCGGTTCCTTCCAAGAGTGCAAAACGCGCATCATCGATTGGATTATACTTAAAATCTCTGAACAAATCATATACTTCCGGATAAACCGGACCATGGATCCATGCCCTGCAGTCTTCCACGAAGATAGGTTTTCCATATAATGCCAAGTAAACGCCCTGGATAAAATAGAGCAGTTTCTGCAGCATAAGAGGAGTTACTTCTTCCAATTTTTTAAAGACATATGCAATTACTCTGAGCATCTTATGTGACACAGAAAAAAGGCGCTCTATACTATCCGCTGCCGTCATAGTTTTTTTATACGCCGTATCTGTCAGCTTATCCCTGTTTTCAATCAGTTTCTGTTTCATATACGCCGGAGAAGTCAAGGCTGTTTTGACAACATCTGAATACTCTTTGGATGGTATCTGACCTTCAAGATATCGGGATATTGTCACCTCTCCAAATCCAAGTGCAAGAGAAAGAGGCGCCTTACCAATCTTATAAATTTTCATAAGCTTTTCGATATCATCAATCGATACAATTCCTTCCGCTGCCCTGTACTGTTCATCAATCTCCTGTACATTCTTATCGATGAGTCCAGGTACGCTTACCTCCTCACCACACTCAGCACAGATAGCTACGGTAATTCCAAATGTATAATCTTTATTCCTTATCGTCTTCTCAATATCTTTTTTTTGTAAAACGTATTCTGTTTCTTTTCTGCACTCTATGCAGAAGTCTCTTCTTTTTTTCCCTGCCATAATAGCCACCTCTCTCCTCTTAATTATTTGAAATAGTATGTAAGCGGGTACTTCTGCTTATGAAATGAAATCACAATCACAAAACAGTTCTCCAACTTGTTAAATTTAATATAAAGGGATACTGTTTTCTCTTCATTTCCACTTCTCTCCAACAGAGTGACATCTTTACCAAATACATACAGTCTTTCATGCTCAAAGCCTCTATGTTCATTTTGAAGAATCTCGGAAAAATCCTTTGCAGTCAGGCTCAATATAATTTCCTTTGCTCTCGCTTCATCAATTACATAATCCAGAAACAGATCAACATTATCCTTTCGTTTACTATTCCTAGAAATCCGATATCTATCTTTTCCAACAGCTTCTTTTATTTCAAAAAGATACTGCTCTATATCTTTTTTATCTATATTCAATATTTCATCCTCCGCAGAGCATATAATATGTTTTTATCTTTTCATCATCATTATAACCTTATGATAGGTTTTCTTCAATACTCTATCATAAATAGTACTAAAAGTTTTATTCTTAACTGCAATGTAGATGATATCCTTAATTATGTACCATCTGACACAGATCAGCCTTTGTAAAAAGGCAGAAAAAAACTGCCACACCATTTGATGTGACAGCTCTATACCACCATTGCTTAAAAAATCTCTTTTATTCTTATATTGACATTCCTCTTCCTTCTGCTACAATAAGTGTAACAAATCATACAGCCGGAAGATAGATAAAGCCTATCCGTCCCGGCTGATCAATTCAATTTGATTTATAGTAAATAAGTCGCCATTAATCCGTGCCAAGGGACAGGGCGGCTTACTTACTTTTCAGATTAAGAATCGCAACAATCAAAAGACCTATCGTCAATATGACCATTAATTCCTCATATGTACTCATAAGCATCATCCTCCTGTAAATACTCAGGACAGATGGCAAGCACGCCCTCCGGCTGCATCAAGAACACGGATTCCACATTGACATCCAACAAATTTCTACTACAGGGGCAAGATCCGCAGAATCATTCCTAAATCCTATCTTCTCAGGATTAGCTTGACTGCGTCAATCAGATCCTCGCTAAACCCTTCTAACTCGTCCATGGTAATGATTCCATTGCCTACGAAAGAAGCAATATCCCATAGTGCATCCGATTTTGTTACCCGTAGCTGAACTCCTGGACTCTTCTTGTCCTTACGAATCCGCTCCTCCAGCTCCCAAAAGTGATCTGACGCTTTCCCCGGACTACTCAGCAACTCAATATATTTTTTCGTAAGCCTTTCCATGAAATGCTCCTGCCATTTCGGCAGCCTCTCACGGTATAGCTTCCAGTCTTTTTTTGAAATTTCAACCACAGCAAACTCCCTCCTTCTTTATATTTCTATAATATGGCAGTGTGTCCGACCAATATTCATTTAATGGATTCATTCTCTTGAGTGGCTTCTTTTCTTTTGCAAGCTCCCAGTTTTGCATAAGCTCGTCTTTGTGAACCATCTTACCATAAATAGTTACAGAATACCATCCAAAGATTTCCACATTTTTTTAATTTCTGTGGCGCCCCGTCGAAAAGCAGGGCGTCACTTTTACGTAAGAGGGTTCTTTGATGTTACGGGAGCAACTTTATTTTCTATTTAACGAGTATTAACAGGACTTTTCGGATAGCAATACCCCCTTTCTTTCCCCTGCCAGCCTGCCAGTATGAGCACGCCAAGTATCATACCGACCTTCCTGTTCTGGTGGCATCTATAGTCAGGAGTAGGGTTGTCAGACAGATTTCTTCTGCCGGGACAGATTCCGTCACATTGATTTTTGTATTGATTCTCACATTGACATTTTGCCTTGTCCGTTTCGGTTTCCGTCACTCCGCTTCCGGCATTCGCGCGTCCCGGCGGCAGGTGGTGTTTTCTCTGCAGGCAGACCGGGTCGAGTTCGTAGATGGTATTTCCCTCGAGAATGAGATTTTCGTTCATAACTTTTTCGTTCCTTTCATAGGATGGTGTAAAGCAGCAGAAATCATTTCTGCATATATTACTATATGAAGGATATTCCAAGGAGGATATTATGAGTTCCAATGTTTCCCGTCAGGAGTCTCCTCTTTCCCGTCTTCTGGAAGACGATACGCTGACCACCATGGAGACCATTCTCCCTTACTGTCGTCCGCATCTGGCGAAATTGCTGGCAGTGCAGATGAAGATTCTGGAGATTCAGAAAATCATGTCCGGTTTTGACGATGAACCCCGGCTGCGAGCCTGCGGCTTTGAGGAGCCTTCGGCGGATGTAGAGTCGGTACTGCGCTCTTTAAGAAATTCTGTCTCGGAGGAGAAGGCGCAGCAGATCGACGCCATCCTGAACTTTATGCGGTTTTCCCGGATGTATCAGAGCTGGCAGCAGACGATGGAGAGTCATCCGGAGCTTAAGCATCTTCTGAGCCAGAGC
>CALVQO010000106.1 GCA_944358145.1 uncultured Bacilli bacterium
TTGTCATATCTGAATTCTTACCAAAAAGGAGCCATTTTTTCCCAAAGACACAAACTATTTTACACTACCGCCAAAGCTGTCCCTTTTTTTATCTCTGAGGGTTAATGTTAAAGTCTATTAAGACAAAATCATTACCAGCATCATCTTTAAATGTATTTACATAAACGGAGCCATTTGAGCCTACATCTTTTAGCCATCTTATCGTACAGGAGGATGTATCTCCTATGGTAAACCCATTTACATTCTGCCCCTCCATGGCTGCTTCAAGCACATCGTCGATACGTCCAGTGAATCCGTTATAATTATACGTAAGTTTGTTGAATTCCTTAAATTCTCTATTCCCAGTATACAGCAGCATTTCAATACCCTGAGAATGGTTAAAACCCTCGATCTGTTCATATAGGAGATCGAGTATATTTTGAATCAGGTTAGAGTCATCCGCATAGAAAATAAAGCCCTTATTTTTCGCCATTTCAGCCGACGCAAGATTAGATTCATTTTCTAAAGCTACCTCATCCCCTCTGCCAGCTTGTTTTTCTAACCGTTCAGCCTTTTTTTCTTCTATGGAAATTTCGCCTTCGGGAATCGTATGCATATAGTATACTCCTGTAGAACTTTTATCTTTATAATAATTTTGTGTAGGATCTACAAGATACCATTTTTCAGACAATTTCACCAAATTAAATGCATGATTAGATGTTAAAATAAATTTCACATCAAGACCACAAGCTTTTCCCAAACGCATGAAGGCATTTGCATATCCTTCGCATACACATCGCTTGTCTATTAAAGCTCCATAACTTGACTGAGGATTGGATGCATTGTCATCGTAGCTAACATTTTCAACCAACCAATTAAATATGGTTTCGCTTATTTCTTCATCAGACATTGAAGAATCAATATGCTGAGATACCCATTGAGAAACAAAATTATCAACAACATTGCGTTGAGTTGCTGTAAGCCTTTCGTCATCTGTTCCTGTTTCATAAAAGGCTTTCTTTTCTAAAATATGCTGCGCTGTAACTTTGTTTGCACTCGGGTACATAATAGCTCCTATAGCCATATCACTTACGCCAAGATTTTCAATACTGAATTCTATTCCATCATAGATCTTAGGCTCAAGCGTACCTGTCCCAATAGAATCAGAAGTATAGTTTTCACCCTCTGAAAGACGAGTTACAACCACACCATTCTGAATCCAAGCTCCATCAGAATTAACTTGGTATCCGTCAGGAGTGGTAGTGTTCGTGAGAATATAACCGCTCTCATTAAAATAATAGCATTCAGCTATTCCATCATTGTTTCCGTCAAGCCACTGCCAAGAGCTTACTGGATATGTACCGTCGATATTTTTCCACCAATAACCGACATCATCTTTCATCCATTGTCCTGCAAATGCGGTTAATGACATTGATAATGCCATAACTCCTGTAAGCAGGACTGTTAATCCTTTTTTACTTTTCATATTGATAACCCCTTTCTGTAATATTCAGGCAATCAGCTAATTGTCATGTGTGTATTCATGAAATCTATTGCGTTTTGAAGAGCTTCATCAGATAAAACCTGTATATCTACACATAATGACTGCCCTGTCGGTAACGTATGATAAAGTTTGTATGCTATAACATCACCCTTTCCATCTGGCCAATAATCCTTAGTGCCATAAAACTGTTTACCACATATTGTATACTCACACACTACAGTATCTGTGAAGCTAAAACCGTCCAAATACATTTTATGAAAAGTTTCTGCTCGCTGGTTTGCAGTCTCTATATTTCCCTTGTCTCCTGTTTCTATACTAAAGGAAACCATCTCACTGCCTAAGCCGATTTCCTTACCAAATTCAACGGACATGAACCTATAACCCATTGCTCCCGCCCAGTTTCCAAACCAACCATCAAATCCATTGGCAAGGTCTTCAGGTGTATAGCTCATCTTAATTCCTAAATAGTCATTTTCTATAAGTGTGCCAGTATTACTAAATGGAAATTTGTTCGGTGAATACTGATAATTGATAACTTTGGTGACAGGCATACCTTCATCCCATGTATACCATTCTCCATCATACATACTTACATTATACCCATCTGGTGTAGTAGTTCCTCTCAGGCGCTTTCCATTCTGGATATATACGCAATTAACTCCTCCCGAATCTGTTCCGTCATATACCCAATGCCATCCATCTGAAAGCTCTGAATCATTAACAAAAAGCTCAGGTAATTCAGCACCGATCACATAAGCACTATCTGCATAGGCAGTGATACTTGTACCTAATATCATTGTTGCGGATAACAATGCTATTATAAACTTCTTATTCCTCATAATGATTACCCCTCTCTCTATTATTTATTTCATTTTATGCCTATCTTTTAAGTCTTTCAACACCTTTTGCACATATTTTATAATAACACTTTTAAACCTGTATTTTAATACAGGCTGTATATTTCAACACCTTATTTTCAAGCACCTCTATACCTATAATCTCTATAAAAAAGCAGGTGATTAAGTGGGCCATATTGAAATTAAAATAGAGGAATACTTAAAGACTAATGGAATTAAGTAAAAACAAAATATGCCAAAACTGCGTGCTTCAAAGAACGCAGTTAAATAACTATTGCAAAAACAAGGTAAGCCGAGTCGATCTTACTATACTTTCAAAGCTCTGAGATTACCTTGATTGCTCAGTTTCAGACCTCATAGAATATAAGAAAGATTAAAACCCCTAACTTCATCAAGTGTCTTGCCTTCACACAGTCTGCACCTTGTCTATAAGTCCTCCACAAAGAAGTATTTATCACTCCCATACTCAAGCTCGCTGTGACTCTTGTCAAATGAGATACTTAAACGCTTAAACTTTCCCATAACAAACCTCCGTAAAAATATATCTTTTACAAAAAGTATGTGGTGAAAGCTCCGAAAAATTACAGCAAAGAGAGCGTTAAAAAGAATATGGTATATACTATACTCAGTCGGAATTCTTTGCAGCCCCAACGCAAAAGTCGGAGCCATTACAGCTCCGGCCTTACTATCATTTATTTATCACAGAAAAATCAATATCTATTCTGCTATTCCAAAAATCAATAATCTCCTGTCTGTCTCCTTAATCGTGCCAATAGACAGATGTGGTTGTATTTTCATTAATATCATGGCCTGCACAACCATAGACCTGAAATGGATTGACTTCTCCACTGTTCAACATCAAACTTACGAATGTATGTCTTAAGTTATGAAGACGTATTTTGCAATTCTTTAAATCTTCTGCTAACTTTTCCAGAGCATCACATATACAGGTAATGATTCAATAGTATATTTACTTGTTCTATTGTCAAGGCTATGGACTCATATTCTATTATCTTTCCGTAATCGGCATATAAAACCACATTTTCGCTGATACCATATTTTGAATCTTTCATCATAAACCGCCATAAATCAATTAAATGGCTCTTATGTTTCTGAATAGTATTTGCACTTAAACCCAAATCGTTTTGGCAATAGATAAAGTAGTTCTCTATTTCCGCAGTGTCTACCCTTTTTAAATCCATATTGCCAAAATAGGCGATAAAGTGCTTATGCTGTGAATTTTTCTGAAATTTATATGAATCGCTCCATTCTTTATCGCTATCGTAATATTTATCCTTATAATCCTCTATTACCTGTTCAATATATACTTTTCTTGTATTACCAGTAATCTTTTTTCGATTTTTTTCCGCATTATTCTTTCCTATTAGCGCTTTCGCCCCTTTTAACGTATTTACTACTCTCGTAGACTTTATCTGCCGTTTTCTTCATTTCCCTGTTTTTGGGTCTGTGATAATCTCCCGTCCCATCTCAATAGAGACTACATATTTACCGTCCTTAATTCCTGCAGCCCCTGTTTCCCTTACTTCATCTTTTCTCATTCTTTCGTCCTTTCCTGTGCTACATCTCCGTATAAAGGTAGTATAGCACAGCAAAATATTTTTGGTAGTATGAATGGTAGTATGAAGAATGATCTTGCGAAAAGAAAAAGCAAAGGGGTTGTCGGGAAATAGATAACCCTAAATAGGAGCAGGCATGACTTACACGAGTCACACCTGCCCCTGAAATTTATCCTTTAAAAAGAGAAAAAGATGGCTAACGACAACCATCTTTTCTCCGTTCCATGTTATAATGGAACTATGCTAAAACAAGATTATTATAACGACTTTTTTGATTTTGGGCAACAAAAAATGAACTTCAGTTTCTTCGAATTGAGTTTACCCGACGACGATCCGGTCTATACCCTGAAAAACGTGATGGAGGAATTAGATTTTTCAGGCCTGCTGGCCTGTTATTCAGATAAAGGGCGAACCGGGTACAACCCAATCATGCTGTATGCTGTTGTTACCTACGCAAACATGCGCGGTGTCCGGTCTGTTGACCGGATTGTTGACCTGTGCCAGCGGGACCTTGCCTTTATCTGGCTGACCAAAGGAGAAAAGCCTCAGAGAGATGCTTTTTATGACTTTAAAGGAAAAAAACTGACAGGCGAAGTTTT
>CALVQO010000107.1 GCA_944358145.1 uncultured Bacilli bacterium
GAGTAAATATAATTTTTTCGTTGTCTGTGGCACTCAGAGTACCAAGCGAAGCATGTGCAGCATATCCTTTTCTTTGCCAGGTAGCATCCGCATTAACCGTTCAGTTGTTAATGCCCTTGGCAATCCCAAAGCGATCCGGATATTATATGACCTTGCCAAAAATGTTGTCGCAATCCAAAGCGCGGCGGAAGATGATCCCGAAGCAATTCTGAGTCCAGCGAAAACCCGGACATTAGCCTATAAAAACTCTGCCTTTGAGGACATCATCCTGCACAACGGCTGGACTGAGAATATGCATGTTGGTGCAATGGAAGTCGAAGACGACATGGTCATTTTCGACCTATTCAAAGCCGAAAGATGCAGTGAGATAGCTCCGGGAAGAAAGGCAGAGCCGCGGAAGGAGCGAAAGCCAGTTAGCGAAGCAGCCGTTGGCATCCCCCCATTTTCGAGGTTGAGACCTCAATTCACCGATGTCGTTTCAAAGGCGCAGGCGCGATAACACCACCTATAAAGGGCAGCCACCACTTGTGCTCTATTTGAGCACAAGTGGTGGTTTTCCCAATATTAGAAGGAACCGAAAGTAAAGAACCAAACGGTAAAGGTTAAGAATATAATTAGAACGACAGGGAGGCCATACACGAGAAAGTTGCGCATCTTTCTTGCTTCCCTATTAGCAACTGATTTCATCAGGGAAATTTCTCCACGTACTTCGAAGTCTGAATCTGCATTCAATGACGTCAAGCTTGACAAAAGCTGCGGCTCTAAGTGTTCCAGCCCAGTTAAGGCGTTTGTCACACTGTATTTCTCAAACAACCGAATGAGCCTGCTCTCGTACTTGTGATCCGCTGAAGCCTCGATCTCAAAGAAATAGTATCTGTTAAAGAAGTATATTCTTTCTCGCGCTGTCATGCGTGACAGCGCCAGCCTGAACCGTTCACCATCATGTATGCTTTCTGACTCATTGGCTGCACAGCACTCTTTAAGGGCGGGATTTTGCACATTACTCAAAAGTCCAGGATACTGCCGCAATGTCTGGATGGCATTTGTACGCAGGCTATCATATGCGACCATCTGCAAATCGCAATCCATGTCAATATCAGGGATTCGTGTCATCATACCATCAATTACTTTTTCGATGAATCTATCAGGTATACATCCAAGCAAACGGATTGCTTCTTCTTTAATGAATTTTGAGTATTCAGACGTCAGAATCATCCGCATATTATATCGGTTACGACCGGCCTTTGTATAAAGATCTGATCGTGTCACTTTGTCCCGCCTCTCTAAAAAGTGCGGGAGCCTCAAAAGAAGCTCCCGCACCGCAGTATATTGTTACCATGTTTTAAGCTGCACTAGCTCCAACGTAATTATACTTGATATCATCGATTTTTTCAACATTCGTTTGGATATCGTCTACTTTATACATGAACTCGGTAAAAAGCCATTCAATCAGGAACGAATTTGCCTCATCGGCATTTTTCATTTGGCCTTCGCTTGTCCTACGGATAATTGCTAAGGCCAAATAATCCTCCGCTGCCTGCTGATATCCTTGATACACATTAGTCCATTGTGAATAACCGCGGCCTTGTTCCAAAATGTCAGAAAAATCGTTCGCTAGTATTGTGGCTGACTTCGAGATGGCGTACAGGCACGCACATTGTTCAGAAACTTCGGATATGTTGAACATGAAATCTGTTATGCCGAGAGCTGCTTCGGCAATAAGAACATACTTGCCAACAACCGGCAGCTTCGACATTCCTGCAACAATCCCGATTCTACCTACTTTCCCCCCGGCAGCAGTCGCAATGTCCAGAAAAGCCTCTATGCTGTCCACCTGTTGCTCTTCTATCGCGCGGCCAACCTCATTTGCCGCTGCCTTCAGTTCGTCTGGAGCATCCGGAGAATTGCTTATCTTATTCAATGCATCCAAGCAGTCGGTCATACCCGAGAGAGACGCTGCGAACGTAGCATAGTCCTGATACACATCGTACCCTGAAATTACCACATCAGCTACGTCCATGACAATGCCAACCGAATCGCTAATTTTACTTATCTTTGTATTAAATTCAATTTTAGAATTAAGCTGTGGAATTTTCTCATCGACATCTTTATATTCGGCAAACGTTTCATCCCACAACGCATATATCTGCTCTTTGGTATATCCGGCATTTATCAAATCACCATTTGCAATATCATCCAGATTTTTTTGAGCAGTGTTTAGTTGCTGCTTGAGATTGTCCAAGAGATCTTTGCTGTCCTCATTAACGTAGTCGTATATTGAGCCTACGTTATCATTCATCTGTTTAATGATTTTGTGAGTTAAGCCAACGATTTCTCGTATCTCATTAGTTTGTTCCATCTCGTCCGCCATTTGTTTGAGATATTCCATCAAGATCGACTTATATAGATAGGTTGTATCGTAATTGCTTCCAAAAATGTTGTTCCCAAGCCACACACTCGCCTGTTCAAGCCAGCCATACCAATCATTTTCATAAAATTGCAGGTATTTATTGGAAACGAAGTTCTCGTTGTTGACTAAGAACGAGGTATCAGAGTCAGCGAAAGCTACGTTCCCAACCAGAGGATTGGAGTGGTAAACCTTCATTTCATCATAGTCGTTATATCCATCCGAGTCAGAGAAGTACAATTGCGGGTTGGACAACATCTTTCCATATACACGCCCATCCGTCGTAACCGTAATGTCAACTTCCTCTCCATCCAGAAGTCCGTCATTATCACAATCAGGGTCGTTGGGATCCAGTCGTATCGGAACACCGCTTCCCGAAGAAAGGCTCTGCTCATAGTAATCGGGAATGCCGTCACTGTCAGAGTCAGCAGTCAGATCAACGGTTTCCGACTCGATATCATCGAATACATCATCCAAGTTTATTAAATCGGTTGCATCCATATCTGTTGTGGCGTGATAGTATTTGCCACCTGTGTTCGAGGATATCGTTTTAAGATTACTTTCATTGGCGCTCCCCATCCCAATTGCATATATTACGACACCAGATTTTGATGCACGGTCAGCTAGACTGGTGTATGAGTATGAACTTCTATTATCTTCGCCATCAGTAATGAATATAATATACTGATACTCAGACTCCGATTTGTCAAGTTCGTCCAGAGCGATCTTTATTCCAGCAGATCCGTTCGTACCAGAATTACTGTTATATCCACTATCATAACCAATCGATTTGATAGAGTCAACTACAGATTGCTTGTCAGATGTCAAGCCGGACACAAGACTTGCAGTTGCAATATACTTTACAGCGCCTGCCTGGTCAATACCCTCCCGCAGTTTACCGACAAATTGTTCAGATAGATCCTTAAACATCTGATCAGGATCATTTTCTTTCATACTCGAAGAGTAGTCAATAACAAACATAATGTCCAATACTGCATCTTCCGACCCTTCACCTCCAGTGATAGGTGGAGCAATTTCCGTTTCCCAAACTTTGTCAAACTCTACCTTGTTCAATAAAATATACGTTGAGAAATGGGAAACAGTTGTGCTTGCCACATTACCGCTTACCGTTGTAGGTAACTCTTCCAATATTTGAGTCTCTTCATCGTAATAATAAATGCAGGGTATAAAGTCATCGGATATCGTCTCATTATCGAATGAGAAACTAATTGTTGCAGAGTATCCATCGAGATTTCCCTCAACAGAAAATTCGAAAGGCGCATCAATATATCCCGGCATATCACTTGTCAATATTGGGTGGTCGACAGCCGGTGCAACTTCCAAGGTTTCCGCTTTCTCTCCGGGCAGATTCGTTGTAACAGCCGCCTTTACATGGGCAGACTGCACCTCTGTGGTGGTCTGAAAGCTTGTGTTATATTCAGTCGGATTAAACTTGTTTTCAACTTCCCAAAAATCGGTAGCGCCATCGCTATCTGTATCTTGCACATTGGCGTCCGTTTTGTGCGTATTGACTTCTTCACCATCCGTCAAGCCGTCCAAATCTGTGTCCACCGCAATAGGGTTAGTATCATATTGGAATTCCAGTCCATTAGACAAGTTATCTCCGTCAGCGTCTTCATTATTGTCGTTTACACTATTTCCATCGGTATCTTGTTTAGACGGGCTTGTTCCGAGCACGATGCATTCCTGATAATCGGACAATCCATCTCCATCTGTATCCGCCTTGCTCGGATCAGATCCGAAGTATCCTTCAAGATCATCAGGAATCTGGTCACCATCGGTATCTATATCAATGTTAATCCACTGTGCATACAAAATTGTATCGTTAGTTACAGCTTGCGAGAAGTCATATTGATTGGACAAGTCTGTTTCATTCTTATTCAAATACCAACCGGCAAACGTATAACCCTCTCTTGACGGCATACCAGGATAAGTAGCGGAACTGCCGCGAGCCAAGGTTTGAGCATCCGGCATATTGGTAACATCTTCCGCATTGGGTTCAAAAGAAACTATATGATTCTCGTTTGTTGGTTCATCGTCATCAGACGATGAGGAATTTCTGGACCAGTGGGCATAAAGTGTAGTATCCTGAGTGATTGGTGTATCAAAATCAAACCGATCTCCTCCAGATGCCTCAGTATACCAACCTTTAAATGAATAACCACTTCTTCTTGGGTTATCAGGCCTCTGTACAACTTCATCTTCACTCACAATTTCTGTATCATAAATACCCTGATTTCCATAGTTGTAACTGAAAGATACTGTATATTTATTACTCGTAGACAAAATGTCCTCACAAAAACGCATAAGCACAGTAGCAATCTGATCCCGCGTCGCGAAACCACCCGGATCAAGCGTCACAGATGTAACGCCCGTAATCAGTCCAACTGTATTTGCCCACTGCATAGCTGTAACAGCATATTGGC
>CALVQO010000108.1 GCA_944358145.1 uncultured Bacilli bacterium
AATTGTTCGGCTTGGAAACAGCTCCATTATAAGCCGTTTGCTAGTAAGCCTATCACATCTTTTCCTATAGCAAAAAGTTTGCTTATAAAATAATTAAAAACACTCTTGACCTTTTTAATTCTTAGAGTGATAAATAGAATGCAACTAAAATAGGATTAGACCTATCTAATTTGCTTAATATACGACTTATAATCAACTTTTAATCAGTTATAAGTATAGATTTAAAAAGTGGCTTAAAAGTCATGAAAACAACAATATGAGGAGGTATAAAAAATGTTGTTAAATTATAATAGTGAGAAAGTTATTGATTTAGTTAAAAATGTAGAAAATTTAAAAAATATTGATAAAGTTAGATTAGCCATATACTTATTAGAAAATAAAGATTTTTCTGTTGATAACTTTGATATAGAAAAATTAATTGCTTTATTAAAGGAAATACTAAGTAACCTTGATCCGAACTATGGTAAAGTGATAACTAATTTTGCTATCTATAAAAACTTAATGCTTATATTAGCAAAATATATGGAGTTACCTTACTTAGATAAGAAAAAGTTCTCTATTGAGTTGCTATTTAATGTTTATGAATCTGATTTTAAAGATGATACTATTAATAAAAAAATCAATGAAGAACTAAATATCTATGATTATTCTTTTTCATTAAATATTGATACAAAACAGGAAAAGTGAAAAGTGTGTGTTTTAACTTTTCTTTTGTAATATAGTATATAAATAACATATAAAAAATGATATAATTAAATATATCAAACAGAACGATAAATAGTAATTTATCTATATGTTAAGAAAATGGGCGTAACTTCCATTAAAAATTGGTAGAGTAATTTTACATAACAAAGTAAAATGTTTTGTGAAAGGAGGATATCATGGATATAGGAAATAAGATATTAGAATTAAGAAAACAAAGAAATCTTTCACAAGAACAACTTGCTGAAAAAATGGGAGTTGCTAGGCAAACAATAAGTAAATGGGAATTGGGAGAAACTTCACCAGATCTTGAGCAATCAAAAAAGTTATCACAGATATTTGATGTTAGTTTAGATGATTTGACTAATAATGATATAAAGAATATACTTATTGAAAAAGTAAATAATACCGAAAAATTAACTAAAATAGTTATAAATATTTTAAAAATAATTTTATTAGTTATTATTATCTTTGTTATTATAGCCGTTAGCAAGATTTTTTTTGAAGAATATTTTTCTGTTAAACCAGATTCTATGACTATTAGTTTTTCGTGTACTATAGATGATGAAAATTATTCATATAGAATATATCAAGACTTTAAAAACTCTAATGCTTTACAAATTTATACTAATGATAATGATTTAAATATAGATAGTTCTAAATATGATGATTACAATTGGCTAATAGAAGATATACATAAAAATGTTAATTCTCGTGGTGGCTTATGTGGTAATTAATTAAATGTATAGAATAGATTAGCCTATAGGCTAATCGTTTATCAAAAAAGAGGGATATGCTTTTGGTAGCATATCTCTCTTTTTTGGTTATAGTATTGATTTAAGCACGTAATAATGTGTAGCAATATAAATTATCATATACCACAATAGACTTTCAAATTCTTCAGGTTTTTGTGAAGAAGAAATGGAGTAAAATTTTAAATATTCAATTTTTATAGGTTCGGGTATAAGCCAACCATTTACATTTAATTTTTTTCTCATAAGCGAATATGCAATATATTCTGAATCTTCATAAACATTATTATACTTATCGCCTAAATTACAATATTCCATAATTTCGTTAATTAACCTTTCAGCTTTAAGATACTTTTTAGGAATTTGCTCTAACTCATCATTAACATAAACATGTTTCATTAACTCAAAATATTTTTTTACATCTAATTTCTTTAGTTTATCTAAATAATAATTAAGTATATTTTCCAAAACAAGGTTAAAATAGAAACTTGTTTCTTTTGAAGTGTTGTTTTTGATATTTTGAATATCGCTAGATTTTAGATTTTCATCATCATTTTCTAAATTGGTAATTTTTTCTAAAATTTCTTTTTCTAATTGTTCAATAATATTTTTTACATCAGCATCTAACAGTTTTGTTTCTTTTATGTCTTCCATAATATTTTCCTTTCGTAAATTTTTGAATAATAATTTAAATATAGCACATTATATTACAGTCCATTAAAAATGTGATATCTCACCTAAAATGTTTAATTTTAATGTAACATTAAAACTGTGAATATTGAAATGGAGGTGTAATGTATGCAAATGAGGGCTAATGATTACAACGCAAAAGATATAGCACGCATTATTCGTGAGTGGACTGAATTATCACAAAAAGATTTTGCTAATACATTACACAAAAGCAAACGTACAATTGAAGCATGGGAGTATGGAGAAACTACCATGAATTTAAGAACGTTTTTAGAAATAGCCAAAAAACATAATATTGAAATTATGTTACGCAAAAAATAATAGTACACCTCCTTCTATGACTATTAGGTATTGAGTATACCTTTTTTTATTGTATCATAAAAAAAGCAAAAAAGCACCCATTATGTCCGATAGTTAAATGCTTGAAATGAGATAATTATAAAAGAGGTCGGGTGAGCTATTGTGAGACTGTTAGAATCGTATCAAATGGTAGAAATTGCTGAAAAAATCAAAGATAAAAAATGTTAGAGTAATGATTGGTAGTGGAGAGCATTCTATGTTTATAACTGTACCAAAAGGTAAAAAAGTAATGCTAGAAGATGGTACTTTCATAAGAGCAGGGATAACTTCTGAAGAAGCAAAAAATGAATTTTTAGAGAAAGAAAATAAAATTATAGAAGATATCGAAAGAAAACAATTAAAAGAAAAAGTTAAAAGACGTGTTTTATCAATTTTCAATAAAAAATAGTAAACAAACGCTTGCTAAAAAATGTATCTTGTTCGATTGATTTAATGAATTATTTGTGATACTATTGTTGTAGGAATACTTGGCTAGTTAGGTACTATCCCCCTAAACTTATTTAATAAATAATGTGAAAGGGGAATTGATAATATGAGAAAAACAGAAAAGTTTCCATGTTATATCATATTTTCACTTATTTTCGTAGTAATAGTTTTATTATTTATGTTAATAAAAATAGTAACAAC
>CALVQO010000109.1 GCA_944358145.1 uncultured Bacilli bacterium
GTACTCGTAGTTGGCCTGCTCCAGCTCCCGGCGAAGGGCCTGGATCTCCTCTTGAATGTCCATCAAAGTTCCTCCTGAATCATGGGGTTTATTCCGATTCCCCCATACAGTGGGGGATGGGGGCGGGCACACGCCGTGCGCCCCTATCCCCTGTTTTGTAAAAAGATCTGGGGCACCTGGCCCACGATGACGGTCTCCGCGATGGGAATCTGGGTCTCGCATACCGTCTCCACCGCTCCGCCGGGGAGCATGAGGGTCAGGGGGACCGCCAGCTCCAGGTCGATCTTGTGGAGGGTCTGGTTCACCCCGGCAGAGGAGAATTGGCTTTGAAACGCCCCCTCCACCGTGCCCACCGTCATGGCGTGGACCTTCATGGTGGGCCCCAGGCCCCACAGCAGGTCCAGGTCCACCAGGCTGCCCAGCGGGATCTGGATCTGGGACACGTCCACCCCGTCCAGGGCCCCCAGCACCACTCCGATCAGCTCTGCCCGGAGCTGGTTCATGGCCGCCGTGTCGGTGGTCAGGGCGGTGATGGTCCCCGCGGAGTCCCGCTGGATGGTCACCAGATCTGAGTAGGTGACCGCCTCCTCCCCCAGCTGCTCCCAGATGGCGTGCTCAATCACCCCGGCGATGGCGTTTTGTGCCTGGGCCTGGGCTGCCGTTACCACCATGGGCCGCAGCCGGGCCTCCAAAAAACCGATGACCGCGGCAGCCAGAAGGACACCCACCAGCAGGGTCACCTGCCAGGGCCTGGGCCGCAGCCGTCGCGTCCGCACAGACGTCATCCCCGAGCGCCCGCCTCTCTGACCGCTGGAACGCAGCGGCCGTCGGGACCGGAAATACCGCCGCAGCCGCCAAAGCAGGTCCATACGCCTCCCCTCCCATCAAGAGAGGATATGCGCCCGGCGGCTTGGCCTATCTCACATTCAGCGGTTCAGCAGCTCCTCCACCGCCAGCAGGACCCCCAGCTTGCCCGACTCAAAGGTGAGGCCGCCCTGGAGGTATACGGTGTAGGGCTCCCGCATGGGGGCGTCGGCGGACAGCTCGATGGAGGCCCCCTGGATGAAGGCCCCTGCCGCCATAATGACCTGGCAGTCGTAGCCAGGCATGTCCCAGGGCTCCGGAGTGACGTAGGAGTCCACCGGGGCCCCGAACTGGATGCCCTTGCAGAACTTTTTCAGCGCCTCGGGCTCCTTCATATGGATCATCTGGATGATGTCGTGGCGCACCGCCGAGGACACCGGCTCGGTCTCGTAGCCCAGCAGCTCCATCACCCGGGCGGCGAACACGGCGGTCTTGACCGCCTGGGCCACCGTGTGGGGGGCCAGAAACAGGCCCTGGTACAGCAGGCGGTTGTTCCCCAGGGTGGAACCGCACTCCGCCCCGATGCCGGGCACCGTCAGGCGCATGGCGGCTCCCTCCACCAGGTCCCGCCGCCCGGCGATGTAGCCGCCGGTGGGGGCCAGGCCGCCGCCAGGGTTTTTGATGAGGGAGCCCACCACCAGGTCGGCCCCCATGTGGGTGGGCTCGATGGTCTCCACGAACTCCCCGTAGCAGTTGTCCACGATGACCGCCGCGTTGGGATTGGCCTCCTTGATGACGCGGCACATCTCCCCGATCTCCGCCACCGACAGGGACGCGCGGGTGGAGTACCCCTTGGAGCGCTGGATGAGCACCGCCTTCACCCGGGGGTCGGCGGCCGCCTTGGCCATTCCATCCAGGTCGGGCTTATTGTCAAGGAGCTCTACCTGCTTATACTCGATGCCGTAGTCTTTCAGGGACCCGTGGCCCTTGTCCACCGCGCCGATCACCCCCAGCAGGGTGTCGTAGGGGGCCCCCACGGCGGACACCAGCACGTCCCCCGCCTTCAGACAGCCGTACAGGGCGGCGGCGATGGCGTGGGTGCCGTTGACGAACTGGATGCGCACCAGGGCGGCCTCGGTGCCGAAGATCTGGGCGTAGATCTCGTCCAGCTTGTCCCGGCCCAGGTCGTCGTAGCCGTAGCCGGTGGTGCCGGCGAAGTACCCCTCCGCCACCCGGTGGGTCTGGAAGGCGGCCAGCACCCGGGCGGCGTTCTCCTCTGCCACGGCGTCGATGTGCTCAAACTGCCCGACCAGCTCCCGCTGGGCCTGACGGCCCAAGTCGCGGACCCGGTCGCTGATGTGTAATTCTGTCATACTTCTACTTCCTGTTCCTACTCTTCTCAAAAATGTGGGCGTTTTGGCTCGTCCCCTCCGCCCTACCGCTCCAGCTGGGCGCTGGCAAAGGCGCACACCAGTCGGACGCAGGCGGCCGCGTCGCTGAGACTGACCATCTCGGTGGGAGTGTGCATATACCGGCAGGGAATGGAGATGCCCCCGGTACGCACCCCAGCGCGGGTGGTGTGGATGGGGCCGCCGTCCGTCCCTCCGTCGGAGATGATGTCCCTCTGGGCGGGGATCTGTCCGGCCCGGGCCAGCTCCTCCAGCTTGGCCACCACCTCCCGGTGGCAGATGACGGAGGAGTCCATCAGCTTGATGGCCGCCCCCTCCCCCAGCTTGCTGGTGCCGGTCCGCTCGCCGCCCGGGGTGTCGTTGGAGTAGGTCACATCCACCACGATCCCGTAGTCCGGGTCCACGGACCAGGCGGAGGCCCTGGCTCCCCGCAGTCCCACCTCCTCCTGGACAGTGAAGACAAAGTACAGGTCATTGGAGCTCTCGCCCAGTTGCTCCAGAGCGGAGAGGAGGACGGCGCAGGCGATCCGGTCGTCCAGATAGGGGGAGAGCACCGCCTCCCCCTGCCGGACGGTGGGGGTGGCATAGACGGCGGTGTCCCCCACCCGCACCATGGTTTTGGCCTGGTCCAGATCTTTGGCCCCGATGTCCAGATAGCAGTCATCCCACTTCAGCTTGCCGAATTCCGCCTTCTCATCCTTGGCCACCAGCCCCCGGACTCCGTTTCGGAACCGGACCGGGGCGTAGACCACTTCCCTGGGGTCCACACCCCCCAGCTTGCCCACCCGGAGAAGGCCCTCCTTCTCCACATGGGTGACGATCAGGCCGATGGAGTCCATGTGGGCGGCAAACATCACCCGGGGACCGCTCCCCTTCCTGTGGACGATCAGGTTGCCCATGGCGTCGATGGTGATCTCGTCGGCAAAAGGGGCGGCCAGGCGGGAGATGGTCTCCCGGATCTCCCCCTCGTCCCCGGAGGGGCCGTGGGCCCCCACCAGGGTCTGGATCAAATCAAACAGTTCCATACGAAAAAGACTCCTTTTCTCTCCCCGGCAGTCCCCTACAGGGCGGCCGCCATCTCCCGCAGAAACAGCCGGGTCAGCTTCAGCATATTCTCAAAGTCGGAGATGCTCCCCACGCTGGCGGGGGCGTGCAAATACCGCACCGCGGCGGACAGGGCCGCCACCCGGACGCCGGACTTGGCGCGCTGGATGGTGCGGGCGTCGTTGCCCCCGGCGATATACTCCTTGGTCTGCCAGGGGATGCGGTTGTTCTCCGCCAGCCGGCGCAGGGTCTCAAACAGTCCCCGGTCGTAGATGGTCCCGCCGTCCATATAAGAGATCACCGGCCCCATCCCGGGGGCGCACACCCGGCGGGCCCCCTCGATCTCGGGCAGGTCGGCGGGTGTGGTGGTCTCCAGCACCAGAGCCACCTCAGGCGTGACGGAGAAGGCGGCCCCAAAGGCCCCCCGGGTGCCCACCTCCTCCTGGGCAGTGAAGGCGAAGACCACATCCAGGGGCAGATCCTCCCTCAACAGCTCCAGCATGACGGCACAGCCCACCCGGTCGTCGATGGCCTTGGCCTTGAGGAAGCCGTCTCCCAGCTCCTCCGGCTCCCCCACAAAGGCGCCGCAGGTGCCCGGAGGGGCCAGTCTGACCGCCTCCTCCCGGTCCTTGGCGCCGATATCCAGATAGAGGGCGTCGGTCTTGGGGGTCTTTTTCTCCTCCTCCCGGCTGACCAGATGGATGGCCTTCAGGCCGATCACCCCCGGGACCCGGTCGGGGTCCAGGACCACCGGCTTGCCGATGGCCACCCGGCGGTCCACGCCGCCCACAAAATCAAATTTCAAAAAGCCCTCG
>CALVQO010000110.1 GCA_944358145.1 uncultured Bacilli bacterium
ACTTTATCAGGGAATTAATGTTATCAGGGATTTTATCCTTCAAGCCTTTATCTAAGGGCTTTTTCTTTGCCATTTTCCCTGATAACATTTATAATATATCTCGCTGGCGATGAGTCCAGTGAGAAAGGAGTGGTTATTATGAGTACCCTATTTAAAACTCAAATCAAGAATATTAGGAAGGAGGCTATTGAATTAGGATTTAGTATTGCTACTATGGATAGTTATTTAAAGATATGGAATAATTTTATTAAATGGAAAAATGAAGATAATTTTATTTATAATGAATTAGAATATTCTCAGTTTTTACTTGATTATTATCGATTCGATGTAACAACTTATTCTAATAAGTCTAAATCTTTTTATCAACAATTAATGCGTTCTAAAAGAATATTAGATAATTTTGATGAATATAAAGTATTTATGCAAAAAAGAGTATTACCTAAATCTTTATATAGTGAATACCCATCTAATTGGAATATTATACTTGATCATTATTTAGATTATTGTAAAAATAATCAATATAATGATGATAAAACGATTAAAGTAAAACGTAGTTATTTAGAAAGTATATTATCTTATTTATATCAAAATAATGTATTAAAATTAAAGAATATTAATAAAGCTATAATTATTAATTTTATTAACGAAAATATTAACAAAGGTAATGTATCTAAAAGAAGAAACTTTTATATATTAAGAGATTTCTTAAAATACTTGTTTATTGAAAATATTTTAGAATCTTATTTATCTATTTATATTCCTAAAATAAAAAGTAAAAGAAGAATTAAAATACCAACTTATTTAAAACAAGAAGATATAGAAACTTTGTTAAATAGTATTCCTAAAAATACTAAACTAGAAATAAGAGATTATACAATTATTTTAATCGCTGCTAGACTTGGTTTAAGAATAAGTGATATTTTAAATATTAAACTTAAAGATATTGATTGGAAAAATCATAAGTTAAATATTATTCAACCTAAAACTAAAAATCTTAATATATTACCATTATCTAATGAAGTTGGTTGGGAAATAATTAACTATATTAAAGAAGCTAGACCTAAATGTAATAATGAATATTTATTTGTTAAGATGAAATATCCTTTTGATAAGATGATACAATTTCAAAAGTTTAACAAATATTTCGAAAAAACTAATATTAAAATAGAAAATAACAATAAAAAAGGAATACATAATTTAAGACATTCCCTCGCAACAAATATGCTTAATTATGGTATTCCTCTGAGCATTATTTCATCAACCCTTGGAGATACAATAGAAACTACTTCTAATACCTATTTAAAAGTAGATATTAAAAATTTATCTAAATGTAATTTGGAGGTTGATGAATAATGTATAATTATAATAAACTATTTCTAGAATTTTTGCAATATAAACGTTTTCTAGGATATAAATATAGAACTGATGAAATTGTATTAAAAGAAATAGTTAAATATTTAAATGATAATCATATAAACATTATTACTAAAGATGTTATAGAGGATTATGTAAGATTAAATTCTAACTTAAATTCTAATACTATATCTAGAAATATATCTACATTTAGAGAGTTTTGTAAATATTTGAGACTTCAAGAAATAGAATGTTATCAAATACCAGATAAATTATACCAAGAAAATCATCATAACTATACACCATATATTTTTAGCCATAAAGAGATTAAATTAATTTATCAAAATTTAGATAAACCAATAAATAATTATCATTATGATTATTATCAAAAAGTACTATATCCATTAATTATCAAGATACTTTATCAAACAGGTATGCGTATTGGTGAAGTATTAAACTTAGAAATAAACAATTATAAAGATGGTTATTTTCATTTAATTGATACAAAGAATAATGAAGAAAGATTAATTGTTTTATCTACTAGTTTAAAAGATTTAATAGATAATTACATCCATAAATTTAGATATAAATTTATGGATAATAATAAACTATTTCAAACTTACGAAAATGCAACGCTTAAGTATTTTAACAAAGTATTAAAACTATCAAATATTATCAAAACTGATAAAGGACCTAGGCTACATGATCTAAGACATACTTTTGTAGTTCATTTAATAGAAAAATGGATGAAGGAAGAAAGTGATATAAATGTTTTACTTCCTATATTACAAGCTCATATGGGACATAAAGGCTTAAGATCTCTAACTTACTATTTTCATTTAACTCATGATTTAATGGGTGAAGTAAATAAAATCTCAGAAGAAACTTTAGGTTACTTAATTCCTAGATTGGAAGATTACGATGAATAAAGATTTCTCTTATTATTTATCTAAGTTCTTAAATGAGTACTTAGTAATTGAAAGAAATGTGTCTAAAAACACTATTCGTTCTTATACAAAAACTTTTCAATTACTTATAGATTATTTAGTTAATATTAAAAATATGAAACTACATAATATTAATTTTAACACAATAACTAGAGATATTATTCTAGACTTTCTAAATCATTTAGAAGAAAAAGGAAATACTATTAGAACTAGAAATCAAAGACTGGCAGCGATTAAATCATTTTATCAATACTGTTTATATTACGAAACTAATAATATTTATAATATTAATCAAATATTAACGATTAAGTTTAAAAAATATACTAAAAAATTAATGGATTATTTAACTGAAGAAGAATTGGAAACATTATTTAAAAGTATTGATACTTCTACTAAAAAAGGAAGAAGAAACTTAACTTTATTAGTATTATTATATGATACTGGAGCACGTACAAGCGAAATTATTAATTTGAGAGTTGAAGATATTCGCTTGGAAGAAAAAATGGTTGTTTTAACTGGTAAAGGAAATAAACAAAGAGTTGTTCCTATCATGGAGAATACGAAGGAATTATTAATTGATTATTTAAATTTATTTTCTCCAAATGATTTCTTGTTTAATACTTCTTGCCATAGCGAAAACAGCACATTTATTAGAGATATAATGCAACAATATACTAAATTTATAAGCAAGAATATCACGCCTCATATGTTTAGACGATCTCGGGCAATACATCTATTAGATAAAGGGGTTAATATAATGTATATTAAGGAATTTTTAGATCATGAATCTGTAACAACAACGGAAGAATACGCTAAAGTAAGAGAAAAATCTAAATTTGATGCCATTAAAAAAGCAAATCCAGAAATTAAAGCAGAATATAAAAAAGATTGGAATGATGAACAAGATTTACTAAACCAGTTATTAAATCTTTAAATGTTATCAGGGAAAATGGCAAAGAAAAAGCCCTTAGATAAAGGCTTGAAGGATAAAATCCCTGATAACATTAATTCCCTGATAAT
>CALVQO010000111.1 GCA_944358145.1 uncultured Bacilli bacterium
GTTTTTCCGCTCAGCCACATCTGTGCGCAGGAATCGATCCACGTCATGAACCCGTGAGAACTCCAGGGATTGTACCCCTCCTCCTGCCGGGGTTGGTTATCCATGCCGCAGGCGTTTCCGCAGCTCCAATACCCGCCGTCCGGCCACGAACGATTGAGTTGCAGCCACTTATGATAGGCAAGCAACGGATCAAACACGCGTGCAATACGCTCTTTATCGCCCGTCAAAAGGTAATATTCCCACTCTGCCCACGGCAATACGTTCGGGCCTGTAGAGCACGGATCATCCCGCGTCCATTGCTCGCCCGCCTGTTCCTCGCAAATTTCGCGACAGATATACCCGTCCTTATGCTGATGCGAATAGAAATTGTCCAACGTTTTGTGAAAATCGAATACCCGGCGACCGTATTTCCCGAACATAACGATAAAAGCGGAATCCCACATAAAAAGATATCCGTTAAATGCTGTATCGATAAAGTCGGATACAAACCCCGCCTCTTTTTTTGCCTTGCGCAAATTTCCGAACGCGAGTTCCCAAGCCTTATAGTAACAGCCGACGACACTTTCATGATTCTCCCAAATCGGATGAGGAAGTTTGTCTTTATTCTCTTTGAACGTCGGCAATGTTCCGCCCGACGGCTCTTTCCCGATGAACGTATTCTTTTTTACATGTTCATCTTCTGCATAATCCAAATTATCGTTTACTTGAAATAATTTCATTATCTTATCCTCATTTATTCTATTTTTGATAGAAAAGCAGGGAGCACGATCTGCTCCCTGCCCTTCTGCGATTTATTCCTCATATACAGAGGAAAAATCAAAGCTGGCATCGGTGACGCCGACCACAAGTGCCGTCTGCGTGACGGAGGGAACCCAGCCTGCCGTCTGCCCATCATGATTTGCCGTAATACGGACGATCGCCTCAGAACCGAAACTCGATTCACTGCACATAAGTTGTGCATTCCCGTCCGCATCTTCAAAATAGAAAGAGATGGTGCCGCCGCTGCGCACGATGCGGAAATAAATCCCGCCCTGCGCTTCAAAAAGCTGCGTGAGTTCTTCCGGCGCCGCAAGATTGTCCGCCGAAGCCATCTTCCCGTACATCAATCCACCTTCTTTGGTATAACGAATACGACAGTTGTACCAGCCCGTGCCGTTTAACGTACATTCACGGTTCAAATTGATATTCACCTGCAAAACACCGTTTGTAGGAAATTCCGCGAACGATAATCCGTTTTCATTCGTCCAACCCATGAATCCGCGCAACACGAAATCGTCATAGAGATCTGCATACTGCGATTCGGAATTATAACTCTTTCCTTCAAACAGGTTATGACTGATCGTCCCTGCACTCGTACCCGTGCCGTCCGTAAGGCGGATAGGTGCCAGATCATCGCCGTAAATATCAGAAAATGTGATTTCGGTTTCGGCTGCTTTGTCAGAAAAATACTTTCCGCAGACAAAACAGCGATAATACTCGCTGTGCGGACGGTTGATGCCGTCTGCCTCTGCCGCAGCAAAATACTCCACGGAATGGGGAACGGTTGGAATAGAAGCTACTTCCCGCGTGAGCTCAACCTTCGCACTCTCATCAAAAAATATCTTACCGCACAAAGAGCACGTATAGTATCCGATATGCCCCGGTTCCGTACAAGTGGCCTCCTGACGCTCCACTCGCTGCAATTCATGTTCACAAACCACAACCGGACCGCCGCTTCCATCATCATTTTCCGTCCCTGGTCCGCAGGCAGCAAACCCCATAAGCACGCCGCAGGACATAACAAGTGCCAATAAACAACTCAAAAATTTTTTTTCTTTCATGAGCATTTCCTCTATTTTACTCCCTTTTTACTCCTTTCCGCCGCCAAAAGAGATTCCCTCGATAAAAAATTTTTGGCAGAACAAATACACGACGATCAGCGGAAGCATCGCCATAAGCGCCGTAGCGCAGCGGAATGCGTAGTCTCCGCTTGCAGAAGTCGAAAGATAAGCTATGAGTTTTTGCAACGAAAGCTGCAATGTCCACATAGATTCAATCTGATCGTTCAAATAGAGCAGCGCACCCGAATAATTGTTATATCCTCCGACGAATCCGAAGATGAACTGTGCAATGAGAGCCGGTTTAGAAAGCGGGATAATAATTGCAAAGAAAATCTGCCAGAATCCCATACCATCGATCTGCGCCGCCTCGATAATCTCCTTGTTAATGCCTTCCAAATACGGACGCAGAAAGAAGACCGTTCCCGCACTGGCAAACAGCCCCGGGACGATCATTGGCAGCCATGCCGCATAGCCTTCCGTCCAGCCGATATTTTGATAGAACATATAACTCACAAAACTAAAAGCCCCGGTCGGTACAAACATCAGAGTGACGGTAATCATGAACAAAAGATTTTTGCAAGGGAAATTGTACTTGGAGTAACAATACGCTACCAACAGAGACATAAACAAGCTGGAAAAGAGCGGAAGGAGCGTGATCCACATGGTGTTAAGAAATCCACGGAGCAAAGACGGGATTCCCCCGATCATATACGGATCATCTGAAAAGAGTCGCTCGTATCCTTCAAAGGAAAAATTCTTCGGCCACCAAATGTAACCCGTAGCCTCCGCATATTCCGCATTGGAGGTAAATGAGGTCACGAGAATAACGAAAAAGGGCATCAGGAGCCACAGGGAATAAATGATAAGGATTGCGTAAACAAGCAAGCGTCCGATCCGTACCTTTGCGCCCCCTTTGTTTTTATTCCGCGACTTTCCGTCAAAGGCTGATAATGTTAATGATTTTGATTTCATTTTCTTAATCCTCCGCTGCCTTATTTCTTGCACGGATCACAAAGAATGAAATAACAAATGTGACGAGGAACAGCGCCCAACTCATCACCGAAGCATACTCCATCTCGCTCTGCTGTACGCCTTTGATATAAATGTAGTAGTTGATCGTAAGACCGGCGTCTCCGGGTCCGGCGACCCCTGTCCAGGAAATGGGTGCCAGCACCGTGACCGCATCAAAGACGGCAAGACCGTTTGTAATGCTCGCCAAAAGCAGGAACAACGTGACGGATTTGATTCCGGGAAGAGTGACGTGCAGAAACTTTTGGAACGCGTTTGCCCCATCCAGCTCCGCCGCCTCGTATAAGGACGGATTGACATTTTTAAGCGCCGCCTTAAACATGACA
>CALVQO010000112.1 GCA_944358145.1 uncultured Bacilli bacterium
ACTTCTCAGTGGAGATGCCGTACTTCTCGGCCAGCTCAAAGGCATTGTTCAGGATAGCAGCAGCCTCCTGACGGGTGATAGCCTTATCGGGCTGGAAGGTGCCGTCATCATAACCAGAGATGATGCCGTTCTGAGCGCAGTAGTTGATGGCAGCCTTGCCCCAGAAATCATCAGCAACGTCAGGGAACATAGATGCAACATTGGGATCGTCATCATAGCCCATAGCGTTGGCAATCATGGCAGCGAACTGCGCACGAGTGGTAGCGCCAGTGGGATTATAGGTGCCGTCGCCCATGCCGGAAACGTAGCCGTTCTCGGCAGCGTCCATCACGTTGTCATAGAACCAGTCACCGGGGTTCACGTCGGAGAAGGAGATGCCCTCTTCCACAGTGACAGTGTACTTCACCTGAGTCATACCGTTCTCAGCGGTGACGTACAGGGTGACAGGATTGGTGTAGTTCACGGAAGTTTCGCCGCTCACCAGGATGCTGCCGCTGTTGTAAGCGTTCAGCTCCACAATAGCGCCCACAGAAGTGGTGAAGTTGGCAACCATGCCCTTCACGTCAGTGCCATAGGGCACGATGACAGTGATGTTCCGGCCATCGATGGAACCGGTGTAGTTGCCCAGCTTGAAACTGGTGATATCGGCGTCAGCGCAGGGATCAGCATAGGTCAGCTCGAAGGTGTACTGAGTAGTGCTGGTTTCCGCCTCAGTATTGGTCAGGCGGTTCTCGGCCCGAACAACAAACTTGCTCAATTCAGCATTGTTATAATAAACAATCACCTTGTTGTCATCGCCCTGCACAAACTTCAGGTCGTTAATGCCCAGAGCAGGAGCATATGGAGTAGTAGGCTTGTTGTAGGTTGCATTCATGGGATACGCTTTTGCGTACTTGCTCAACTCCCAGGTGGTGTTCACAACGGGAGCAGCGCTGGCAGAAGTACCAGTCATGCTGTAGGGCAGTTCGCCCTTAATGGTGTTGCCAGAAACGGTCAGGGTGGTGTCGCCCACCTTGATGGTCTTCAGCAGGGCCTCAGTTTCGGCGGTCTTCTCGGTGATCTTCACGTCATAGAAGGTGCCATACTTGACATCGGCAGAGGCCAGAGTGTTGCCGTTGAGCTCAACTCTCCGTGCAACTTCCTCAGGAAGAACCACAATCTGATTGAAGACAGCGTGCGTATTGTTAACAGAAGCATACTGCTCGTTCAGGCAAGTGCCAGTCAAATTGGTGGGATCATCATCATCGACGGTGGCATCCAGAGCAACCAAGCTGTAACCAGCAGAAGCATTACCACCGGACACAACATATGCCACACCGCCGTTGGCAGTTTCAAAGCTGGTGACAATGTTCAGGAAAGGACGACCGGAGTTTGTTTCATCGATCATCAAGCTGGGGGGAACCATCATGGAAACCAAGCCATGGGACAGATTGGTGGCCTGCTCCACATTTGCATCAAAGGTGTTGTCTTTGGTGATGTTGCGGTAAACAACCTGATCGTTTGTGGTACCAGTTGTGGTAACCTGCTGAGCGGTGAAGTCCAGATCGGTCAAGGTGTTGCCGTTCTTTGCAGGAGCCAGCTTCACAACAACCTTGTACTCCTTGAACACTTTCTGGTCAACCATGTTGACGGCCTTCACAAAGCCAGTGTCACCGCTGGTCACATTGATAGCGCCCAAACCAACATTGGAACCATGGGCTTTGCCATTGACAACATCGTTGCCATTAGAGTTAAGCACTTTTGCATTGGCAGAAGGAGTCACATAGACATTCCAATCTGCCACGCTAGTGGTCATGTAAGGAACAGTCAGAGTGATGGTGTTACCAGAGATAACGCCCTCAGCCTTGGTAGTGCCATCGGTCAGCCACATAGCGGTGATGGATGCATCGTTCACTACGGTAGCCTTAGTGGCAGACAGGGTGTACTGCTGAGTGGTCTTATCCTGAGCAGTTACAGTGACGATCTGAGGTTTGTTCAGGTCAACACTGCCAAAAGTAACCTTGCCGGCAGAAGGAGTCTTCTTAACACCGTTGATAACAACGCTCTCAGCGGTTGCATCCACAGTAAGCTCAACCTTCACAGCACCCAGGTTGGTGGGTTCGTCGTCATTGATCAGCTGGGGCAGAACAGCAGAGATCTCATCGCCGTCGATGGTAGCCTCGGTGTTGTCCAGACGAGCAGCGGTGATCGCAGTGTTGTCGCTCTTCTCCAGCTCCACAACCAGGTTGTAGGTCTGGGTAGCGGTGTTCAGGCGGGTAACAACCACATCGTCAGTATTCCAAGTGCCGGCGGTAGCCAGGCCAGAGAACTTGAATTCATCACCAGAGGTAACAACAGTGGAACCGATCTTCAGGGTGTTGTCATTCTGTGCCACTTCCACATTGCCGTAAACCTTGTATTCCACCTTGAAGGTTTCCACGATGGGATCGCCGTACTTATCCAGAATAGCGGTCTTTGGCAGGGTCACGGTGATGGTGTCGGGGATGTTATCTTTGGGATCCTCGCTGTCAGAGATGACACCCTCCACGCCGTTGACGGAGAAGGAGGTGATAGCGTCGGCGTAAGTAGCCTTGATGGTGTACACGCTGACGTTGTTGCCAGACTCAGAAGTGACAGTGAAGGTGGCGCCGTCTTTGGCGTTGGCAATGGTGCCAACAGAAGCGCCTTCAGCACCCACAGCAGAGATTCTGGTGTCGTTGTAGCCATCCTTGTCACGAGCCAGCACAACACTCACAGTCTTCGCGTCATTGTCGAAGGTGGCGGAGTAAACGCCATTGCCGGGAGTGACGGAAGCCAGGTTGGTGGTGGTGCGCAGGCTGGTCTTGTTCAGGTTCATGGTGTAGGTGTTCACCAGCTTGGCCTCACCAGAGCTGATGTCA
>CALVQO010000113.1 GCA_944358145.1 uncultured Bacilli bacterium
GAAAACGACAACGGCGGCGCCAACGAGGCCGGCTATAAGGTGTACGACATCGTCAACAACAAGGAGGGCAGCCCCTTTAAGACTCTGGCCTACTGGCTGGAGCGGAACGGCGCCGTGGTAGAGGACGGCCAGTTCCCGGAGAACTCGGCGGTCCTGACCGAAAACCAGGGTATGCTGGGCCGCCAGCACTACTACACCTGGTCCAACGAGGACGGCGTCCCGGTCTACCGCTACGGCTGGACCGAGGGCAGAAGCCACAACTGCAGCGTGGACGACATGTGGCTACTGTGGGAGAGCTGGTTCTCCAAGTGGTCCCTGGATGAAAACGGCGACCGCCTGTACAGCGAATCCGGATTCGCCGCTGACGACGCAGTCCTGCTCCCCGCGCAGAAGGGATGACCCCTTCCCCAGAACAGCAAAACCCGCCGCCGGACCACAGGTCCGGCGGCGGGCGTTTTTTCGGGCGGATTGCTTACTTTTTCAGCTTCCGGTCCCCCACCCCGTGGGTGGTGCGCAGCACCATGTTGGTCAGGGCGAACAGGGCGACGGCGTTGGGGATGACCATGAGGAAGTTGAACATGTCGGTGAGGGCCCACACCAGGTCGTTGGAGGTGACGGTGCCCAGGAAGATGAACACCAGGGCGATCAGGGTGTAGACCACGGTGCTCTTCTGGCCGAAGAGGTAGATCACATTCAGCTTGCCGAACAGGTTCCAGCCCAGGATGGTGGAGAAGGCGAAGAAGAACAGGCAGATGGCCACGAAGGCGGAGCCGAACTCGGCGCCCATCACCGAGCCGAAGGCGGTCTGGGCCAGGTTGGAGCTGTCCAGCTGGCTGGTGACCTCCCCCACATAGCCGCCCGCCAGCGGGCCGTCGGCGGTGTACAGGGTGGAGATGATCACCAGGGCGTTGAGGGTGAGGACCACGAAGGTGTCGATGAACACGCTGATCATGGCCACCACGCCCTGGTCGTGGGGGTCGGTGACGTTGGCCTGGGCGTGGGCGTGGGGGGTGGAGCCCATGCCGGCCTCGTTGGAGAACAGGCCCCGCTTGGCGCCCTGGCTGATGGCGGTCTTCAGGGCCGCGCCGAAGCCGCCGCCGATGATGGCCTGGGGCTCGAAGGCATAGCGGAAGATCATGGCGAAGGTCTCGGGGATGTACTGGATGCGCATGATCAGCACGGCCACGGCGCCCAGCAGGAAGATGACGGCCATGACGGGGACCAGCTTCTCATTGACGGAGGCCAGGCGCTGGATGCCGCCCAGGAAGATGAAGCCGCAGATGACCACCAGGGCGATGCCCACGATCCAGCTGGGGACGCCGAAGGCGGTCTCGAAGGTGGAGCCGATAGAGTTGGACTGCACCATGCAGCCCATGAAGCCCAGGGCCAGGACGATGGCCACGGCGAAGAAGCCGGCCAGGAACTTGCCGAAGCCGCCCTGGAAGGCGGTGCGGATGTAGTACACCGGGCCGCCGTGATAGCTGCCGTCGCCGCCCTTCTTCCGGGTCTGGATGGCCATGGTGGCCTCGGCGTAGATGGTGGCCATGCCGAAGAAGGCGATGATCCACATCCAGAAGATGGCCCCGGGGCCGCCGGTGAGGATGGCGCCGGCGGAGCCCACGATGTTGCCGGTGCCCACCTGGGCGGCGATGGCGGTGGCCACCGCCTGGAAGGAGCTCATGCCGTGCTCATGCTTGCCCCCCCGCAGGGACAGGTTGCCGAACAGCTTCCGCATGCCCTCTCCAAAGCAGCGGACCTGGACAAAGCGGGTACGGATGGTGTACCACAGGCCCACCCCGATGAGCAGAAAGACCAGGATGTAGTCTGACAGGTACGCGTTGATGGTTTGTACGATCTCCAGTAACATGGTTGCGCTCTCCTCCTGCACAAAAAATAAGAACGGCCTGACAGCCGCTCTGGAGAAAAGAAGGCGCAGACGCACAGGTGCGTCTGTCCGGTTTCCTCTGTCCTTTTGCCTGAGAGATTGGCGGTCTTTGGCCGCTTTGCACCTTCGGCACCCGGCTGATCCGGGCTTCTCCAGAGTTACATCCGCGCCCAGTCCTCATCCCCGGGGGGAAACCTGAGAGTGTTACTCCTTCGGCAGGCCGTCAGACCGTTTTCCTGGGCGCTTCGTCTGTCTATTCCGTTGTGGTGTCATCTTACCACAGCGGAGGACACTTGTCAACCTCCCGCGCACATTTATACACCCGCGGCGGATATTCCCCCTCCGCCGGGCGGTTTCTTGGGCACTTTTACGGGGAAAGTTTACAATTTGCTCTTTTTTCCGCCGGAGGAGTATGGTATACTCTATGGGATATTTTAAGATGTGGTACTGCGTCCAAAGCGATTTTGATGCAAATCTGCCACCGAGAGGTGTTTTCTGATGAGTCTGTTTACCAAGATTTTCGGCACCTCCTCCCAGCGGGAGCTGAAGTCCATCTACCCCATCGCCGACAAGGTGGACGCCCTGGAGGAGGAGTACAAGGCCCTCACCGACCGCCAGCTCCAGGCCAAGACCCCCGAGTTCAAGCAGCGCCTGGCCAACGGCGAGACCCTGGACGACCTGCTGCCCGAGGCCTTCGCCGCCTGCCGGGAGGCCGCCTGGCGGGTGCTGGGCATGCGCCCCTACCGGGTCCAGGTGGTGGGCGGCATCGTGCTGCACCAGGGCCGCATCGCCGAGATGAAGACCGGCGAGGGCAAGACCCTGGTGGCCACCCTGCCCGCCTACCTGAACGCCCTGGCCGGGGAAGGCGTGCACATCGTCACCGTCAACGACTACCTGGCCAAGCGCGACAGCGAGTGGATGGGCAAGGTGTACCGCTTCATGGGCCTCACCGTGGGCCTGGTCATCCACGGGGTGATGGGACAGGCCAAGAAGGACGCCTACGCCGCCGACATCACCTACGGCACCAACAACGAGTTCGGCTTTGACTACCTGCGGGACAACATGGCCATCTATAAGCAGGAGCTGGTCCAGCGGGGCCACGCCTTCGCCATCGTGGACGAGGTGGACTCCATCCTCATCGACGAGGCCCGCACCCCCCTCATCATCTCCGGCCAGGGGGACAAGTCCACCCAGCTGTACACCGTGGTGGACCAGTTCGTCTCCCGGCTGAAGTGCCAGCGCATCGCCAAGGTGGACGCCAAGGAGGAGGAGGACCCCGACCTGGACGCGGACTACATCGTGGACGAGAAGGCCCGCACCGCCACCCTCACCGCCCGGGGCATCGCCAAGGCGGAGCAGTTCTTCCAGGTGGAAAATCTGGCCGACATGGAGAACACCACCCTGTCCCACCACATCAACCAGGCCATCAAGGCCCACGGGGTGATGAAGCGGGACATCGACTATGTGGTCAAGGACGGACAGGTCATCATCGTGGACGAGTTCACCGGCCGGCTCATGTTCGGCCGCCGGTACAACGAGGGGCTCCACCAGGCCATCGAGGCCAAGGAGCACGTGGAGGTGGCCAACGAGTCCAAGACCCTGGCCACCATCACCTTCCAGAACTACTTCCGCCTGTACGACAAGCTGTCCGGCATGACGGGCACCGCCATGACCGAGGCGGAGGAGTTCGGCACCATCTACGAGCTGGACATCGTGGAGATCCC
>CALVQO010000114.1 GCA_944358145.1 uncultured Bacilli bacterium
TATGGTTTGCTTTCCGTCCGATCCGGTCAACAGTAATTGGGTCACCAGAATGGCCTTTTAGGTATATATCAAAATTGGCCCCCTTTTCATATCGCCCCGACATGCTGTCAAATACCCCGCCCTCTGCGGAGCACACAGTAATACAGCCGCCTTGTGCGTCCATAATATCCACCAGCTTCTCCGGCGTGGTGTCGTCTGCCAGGAGTCGGAAGGGGTGCTTGTCCTTAAACTCCGCAAGCTGCGCGGACAGCTCCAGGGCTTCCTCCCGCATTTCTTCGAAGTTTGTTTTGTTTTTGGCGGCGCTGTTCTTGGCCGCCTCCAGGGCCTTTTCCAGCAAAGCCCGCTCGGTCTGGTTCTGCGCAATCTCGGCGGCCTCTGCCGTTCTGACCTCGGCCTCATATTCATAGATTGGTTTATTCAGCGCAGAGATTACCGCGCTCTTTCGCTCACCAGGGGGTGCAACCGCAGAGGTGTAGAGGCAAAGGGGTTCCCGCCAGTCTCGGGTAACTTCAACCTCATATCTTCTCTGAAATGCCGTTGCCAGAACGCCGAGCGACAAAGTACCGCCCATCTCCTCCGGGGTCTGTGTGCTCTCGGCCAGACACTCCACAAAGGCCCCCAGCGGGCCGGGAAGCGCATCCACCGGGAAATCCGGGGTCTGGATTTCCTCAAAGGGGATCGGCCTGTCCCAGCCCGTGGGGCGCGGGCCAAAAGCCTCCAAAGGATTACCGCCCCTGTCCACAATGGCCTTTGCAGCATCCGCCATCTCCTGGTAAGTGAAATCGTTTCGGCTTCTCAGCGACTCCACATCGTCCAGCGTAAAGCCGAGTTCAAGTAAATAGTTGAGGGGATCACCCAATGGTATCACCCCTCTGCCCGTTCAATGGCCCGGGCGGACTTCATAATCTCACCGGCCCTGTGGCGCATGGAGCGGACGCAGGCGGCCCTTTCGTGCTCTGTGGCGGGCAGATAGTACCCCGTGACGTTATCCGCCAGAATGGGCACCCCTTCGTGCCGCTCCCGCTCGATCATCAGGCGCACCGTGCGCCCATCTAACCCGGTCAGCTTCTCCAGGTGACGGCGTGGAATTGCGTTCTCCTGCCCATAGCTGAGAAGATCCGCGATTTTCCGTTGACCGCCGGGGCCCTGGGTGGTATGCTTGTGGTGGGAATTGCTGCGTGTCTGTTGCTTTTCCTGTCCTGCCCGTCTGGATGTTGCCGCATCCGGGCGGGCTTTCTTTTTCCTGCTCATACTGCACTCACCTCTGCCTGCTTTGCAATCCACTCCCGCAGACCATCCACGGGGATTCTTGTACACCCGCCCAGGCGGATGACGGGAAAATCCGCCCGGTGCATCCATCGGTAAAGGGTTGTCCGCGATACATCCACCAGCCGCGCCGCCTCCGACGGCCTCACGGCCAGGGGTTCCAGCTTGTCCACTAGCAGTTCACCTCCTGGGACAGTTCCCGGATGATGGAGAAAATATTCTCCTTCTCTTCCTGGGGAAGTTCTTTGCGGAGCTTGCGGGAGAATTTATAATCTGAAATCCCCAAAGCATCTGCAATCTGCCAAAGCCGCACACCGGCCCCCGCTGCTGTAAGTCTAATGTCCTGATTGCTCATTTGAAGGTCACCTCTGGAAAGTTGTTGTTGCAAACGGCTTTTTTGTTTGCTATAATAATTATAGCGCAACAATAGAGTACTTGCAATGTATAGGGACTTTGATTTTTAAATATGCATACCAATAGGACATTTTAGAGGCAGAGGTGAGCACTTTGGCAAGAAAAACCGTTACCGATGATTTTAAAATCTTTTCGCATCGTTTGTCAGAACTGATGAAAGAGCGGAATGTGACACAAGAGCAACTAGCCCATGAACTAGGAATAAAGCGCCAAACGGTTAGTTTGTATAAGAATGGACAGTCTACACCAGATGCGGCCCAGCTAAAGAATATCTCCGTGTTTTTTGGTGTTTCTGCAGATTGGCTGCTTGGATTATCTAATACGCCTGCAATATCGGGCGATGTAAAACAAGTCTGCAATTTTATAGGGTTATCTGAGAAAGTAGTAAACTGTCTGCATCAACTGAATGCTTTGCCCAGCTTGAGAAAAGAGGCTGCATTAGATATAGTGAGTGAGGTTGTTCTATCAGCTGGCCTTTTTAGTGACTGCATTTTAAGGTCAGCACTTGCACTGGCCCAAGCTAAGAAATCTAATTTGATTGATGACCCGGAGGGGTGGCGTGCCTATTGGGGAAAACGAGACGTAAAAAATGTTGAAGAGGCCTTTAAGCCTGCGGGTGGGGCAAGTGATGGCATTGAAATCCATGCTATTGAGGCTGCAATGCTATATCGAATACAAGCAGTAGAAAATATTAAACAAGCTGCAGAAAAAGTTACAAATAAACATCGGGATGAGTTGACTGCATCCATCTGTAAATATAAAGCAAATTCTGAATAAATTAAAAACCGCCCCCGGTGCTGCGAACACCAGAGGCGGCAAGAGCGATAATGACCCGACCAGGAATCAAAACCGCGCCCCTTATTTTACCATGAGCGGACGAGCGGGCGCAAGAGGAAAGGAGAAGCGCATGGGAAGAAAATCAGCAGCAGGCACCGGCACGATCCGCAAAAAGACCGTAACCCGCTCGGGAAAACAGTACACCTATTGGGAGGCACGCTTTACATCCGGCTTTGACCCAGGCACGGGAAAGCAGGTGCAGCGGAGTATCACCGGCAAGACGCAGAAGGAGGTCACCCAAAAACTCAAGGAAGCCACTATGGCTGTTGACCAGGGAACCTATACAGCACCCGTAAAAATGACCGTTGGGGCGTGGCTGGACACGTGGACAGCGGAATACTTGGGAGGCGTGAAGTCCGCCACAGCACAGGTGTACAAGAACAACATCCGCTTGCACATCAAGCCCGCTTTGGGGGCGGTGATGCTCTCCGGATTGCGTCCCCACATGGTGCAGAAGTTTGTTAACGGCCTGAGGCTCTCCCCGGCTTCCGTCCGGCTGGCCTATAAGGTGCTCCACCAGGCGCTGGAAAAGGCCGTGAAGCTGGGCTATATCCCCCGGAATCCGGCGGCGGACTGTGAGCTCCCCAGGATGGAGCAGAAGGAGATACACCCGCTAGAGGATGAACAGGCCGCCGCGCTCCTCCGGGCCGTCAAGGGTGACCGCCTGGAGCAGCTTGTCTCCGTGGCCCTGTTTACCGGCTGCCGCCTCTCGGAGCTGCTGGGGTTGACTTGGGACTGTGTGGATTTTCAGAAGGGGACAATCCTAATCTGTAAGCAGTTGTCCAGGCCCGAGCACCGAGCGGAAAGCGGCATGTTTATTTCCCCGAAGAACGGCAAAAGCCGGACTATCACCCCCGCGCCCTCGGTGCTCAAAACTCTAAAGGAGCAGCGGCGGCGGCAAGCCGAGATGCAGATCAAGGCCGGGCCCCTGTGGGATAATCCTCACGGCCTGGTGTT
>CALVQO010000115.1 GCA_944358145.1 uncultured Bacilli bacterium
CTGCGGTTTCGTTGGCGATTGCTACCACCCCATGGTCATGCCGCCCATGTCCTGCCGGGGAGTTTCCTCATGGTCATTTGGCTTGTGACCCATGGCGATCTTCTTTTCCTGGATTTTCCTCCGCAGCTTTCGGTCGATGTGCTGGCTCACTGGGGCAACGGGCGGTACCGAGTTGTCACGAAAGATTTGACTCAGATGGTGGAGCAGCCGGGTGGCCGCCAGGAACACATTGGGCCTGCGCGCCTGATCGAAGTGCTCCAGGAAGAAGGCGGCGTACTCGTTTCCCTGTTCTGCCGATTCATAGAAATACGTCCAGGCCTGCTCCCGATCCTGTTTGACACCCTGCCCGGTGAGGTACAGCTTTCCCAGAGTGTACTGGGCGTGCTGGTTCCCGTGTTCGGCGGAGTCGGTGAGATAGGCCACCGCCTTTTGCACGTCTTTCGGGACATCTTTCCCCTCCAGATACAGCTTTCCCAGACGGTAGGCGGCGCAGGTGTTCTCCTGCGCCGCCGCTTTTCCATACCAGGATACCGCCTCATTCATTCGATTTTGGCCTTGCAGGAACTTTCCCAGCGCGTATTGGGCGAAGTCATATCCCGCGTCCGCCGCCCGTCGAAACCACAGTTCCGCCTGCTCGTCATCGGGGAGAACGCCCCGCCCATCCCGCCAGCATTTGCCCAGTTGGTAGGCAGCCAGGGAGAAACCTCTCTGCCAGAGCTGCTCCAGTACCCGCACCTGCTCCGCCTTTTCGCTCTCTGGATTTTCGTACTCCTCCAGCACCTCCTTGGCACTCTGGTAGATTTCGGCCATCTGCCAGTTAGAGTTCCAGACGAGGTACGCCGCATCCTGGTCCTCATCCACCTCGTCTCTCATACGGGCATCCTCGAAGGTAAACGTCCCCAGCCGGAGCCGCTCCGCCTCCCGGATGACCATGTTCTTGATGGCTTTGAATTCCTTCTGTTGGGAGAGGGGCAGGTGTTCTCTGGGCGCGTCCTTGTAGTAACGCTCCAGTTCGTCTTGGAGTTGGTTCCACTGTTCGTAGCACTCCGCCACTTCCGGGACCTTGGCCAATTCGTCCACGATGGCGTCCACCTGCGCCTTTACCGGTTTTTTCAGGTAGCTGTAGACCTTTTTACCCTTGTGGTTCTCCAGCATCCCGGCCAGCGTCTCCATCTGCTCCGCGATAACCGGGCTATAGCACAGACCTGTCTCCATTGCCCGGATGAGCTGTCCCATGGTTTCCATCGCTACGTCTCGCACCTGCTGATAGGACAAATCCTTTTTCTGGTAGAGAGACAGCAGCTCGTCTCGGAAGATCTCATTGGACAGCTGGGAGCGCATTTTTTCGATGCCTTTTTCCGTGAGATACCCCTGCTTGGGGTCTGCCGACCAGACCATCATGTGGATGTGGGGATGGTGCTTTTCGTCGTGGAAGGCGGCCCGCCATCGGAAGCTGCTGGGCGAAATTTTCATAGCCTGAGCCAGTTCCGTCTGGTGGGCCAGCAGGAGTTTCCGCCAGCTCTCGCTGTTCTCATAGCCCAGCCGGTGGGCGTCCTCCCGTTTCAGAGAGTAGACAAAGGTCCACACCGGCCCGGTGTGCCCGTTGATCTCCTCCATGGTGTTCTCCAGATCGGCAGGACCGTCGGCGGAGAACAGACCGTGAGAGCGGGGACGCTCCGCCATGTATTCCAGGTAGCCGCCGCCGTCATGGGAGGGGGGCGGAGCCTCGATCAGCTCCACACCCTCCCGGGTGGCGATGTACTCGGCGTAGTGTCCGCCGCCGTTTCCCGGCTTGATGTAGCCTGACTTCTGGATCAGTCCCGGCATCACTCAGCCCCCTTTTGGTAACGGACCGTGTCTTCGAAACTGATCTCGCCGTTGGTTTCCTTCACCTCTTTGACGCACCGGACGCGGGCTTTCCGCAGTTGATCCGGGTCGATCTCTATGTCGGCGGCCAGGATATTTCCCATGAGGTTTTGATCCACCGACAGCTTGAACAGCAGGTGCCCCATCCGTTTGCCCAGGGCTCCCAGCTTGCCCTCCAGCACATCGGCCAGGACCCGGGGCAGGTAAGCATCGGCAGATTCCGTGTCCAGGTAGCCGGAATAGAACCGAATGGCCTTCTCAATAAATTCATTTCTGGTAGAGCAGTTATCTCGCCGATAACGCGATTCCACCTCGGTCCAGGCGGATTCACTGAGCCAGACGGAATGTTTCTTATTTTCCTTTTTCAAATTCAAAATCCTCTCTTTATTGCATCAGCGCCGCCCGAAAGCCTGTCACAGCGGGGATTCAGGCGGCTTTTGAGAAAAACAGCGCCAATCTCAAATCGGGTTGGTCGGAACAGCGCCAACTCCAACCCCTGAAACCGCCCGCACTGCGGGCGGAAGTGACCGCCCAGGCGCCATAAAAGCGCCAGGGCTTTCTCCTGCTTTTTCTTTCGTCCTCCGTAAATCAGTTACGGGGCGGCAAATTCCCCGGATAGGCCTCCTCCACAGCGGTGGAACAACGGGCCAAATCCGCCCCGAAACCGCCGGGAGGTGCAGGGCCTCTGCCCCTCCCGAAATCGAGGCACACAACCCCTCACAGGCCGTTACACGGGGAGAGTTGCTTGCTGCAGGGGACGGCGTACTGCGGCAGAAAGATCCGGCAGTATTCCTCCGGCCCGGACACCAGATGCCGGCGCATCATCTCGCCGCACTGAAACATCTGGAACACCGCATTTCGATAGCAGGCCGTTATCTCCTCACGGCACTCCCTCGCAAAGATCCTTTGTTCATCTGTCAGGTTTCCACGGCTCTCATCGCAGAGAAACAGGGCCACCCCGTCTTCGTCGATAGACTCCTCATGCGTACGGTTCCACCGGTTGACAATGTACCGCCGCACGTCTATGGTGCGCCGTGCTGACAGAGACGGATCCTGCTCAATCAGGCAGTCGATCATCTGCATCAGCATCCGGATGCACACTCCTTTCTCTCCAGCGCCGCCATGCGCTGTTCCGCTCTCTGTCGTTCCAGAGCCAGGTCAGCTGCGTGGAGCTGCCGCTCATAGAACTGTTCGATGGACATCTGGATGGGCAGGATGTAGTAACGCAGACAGCCGTTGAGGGTGCGGCCGTCCCGGGTGGTGACGGTGGTGCGCTCCGTCCGGATCAGACCGCGATCCTCCAGTTCGGTCACATACTTGCGCACCGTGTTGACGCTCATCCCCACCGCCTCTCCGATGGTCCGGTAGCTGGCCACGCACTGGTAGGTCCTCCGGTCCTCCCGGTGGAGGAGAAATCCGTAGACCGCGATCGCCCCGGCGGACAGTCCCAGGGAGAAGATCTCGTTGGGGAGGGGGAAGTAGTTCTTGATGGGATCCCGCTTGGGCCAGTACTGTTTTCTCATTTCGCACCTCCCGACTGTCCCTCCGCCCACTGGATGAACTTCTCTTTCGGAACTACCATACGGCTCCCCACCCGCAGCGTGGGGAAACCGGGATCGTTGAGCAGCTCGTAGGCGGTGGAGATGGACACGCCCAGTACCTGCGCCACCATCTTGGCGTTGAGGAACAGGGGCAGGTCGTCGTAGGATTTGTAGACAGACAGTTTCAATGTTTAGTACCTCCGGTGTTTCAAATTCAGAGAAAAATTTCTTGCGTTTCGGAGGTCTCTCTGTTAAACTGGGACACAGATCAGGCTGTGTTTTCCGAAACGCGGCAGG
>CALVQO010000116.1 GCA_944358145.1 uncultured Bacilli bacterium
GGGTCCACGAACAGAGGCGCGGTGACGCGCTTTAAGTGCAGGGCCGCGCAGAGCTTTACCTGGAAGATATTCTTAATCAGGCCGATGGCCTTCTGGGTCTCGTACAGGCCCAGGGCAGGCTGGTAGTGCTCCGGCAGGATGGTCATAGTGGTTCCCCCTTGTTTCAAAATCTTTTTTATTATAGCAGGTTTTACTGGAGATGGGAAGGGATTTTTGCAGGAGGCGGTCCCACCGGCTGCAAGTTCACTCCTCGTCCCCGGCGGGGCGGCGCTTTTCCCGGAAGGACTTTGCCAGGTACACCCCCAGGATGCTGGCCATCAGGCAGCCGGTGAGGGTGGTGGCCCCCGCGGAGGTAAGCATGGCCTCCTCCAGCAGCGGGCCGCGGCCTGCCGCCAGAGAGACCAATTCCATCACCACCATGCACAGGCCGCACAGGCCCATGGCGAAAAAGAAGGTCTTTTGGCTCCTTCCCATAGGGTTGATGTCCCGCAGGATGAACTCCCACCAGCACAGGGCCACACTGCCCCAGATGAGCAGGATCGCCTCCCAGGGGCCCTCTGCCCAGGTGATGCCAAAGGCCTTGCACAGAGCCTCCAGGGCAAGGGCCGCAAGTAAAAACACAAAGGCGTGCTTGAACACATTGCCCCGCTGCCACAGCTGGCGCTCGTCTAACTCGGTTCGTTTTTTCATGGCGCACAACTCCTCTCAAGGTTCCCAGAACAGCTGGTCCAAGGTCTTGCCCAGGGCCTTGCAAATTTCCACACAGAGCTTGATAGTGGGATTGTAGTCTCCCCGCTCGATGGCCACAATGGTCTGGCGGGTAACACCCACTCTCTCTGCCAAGTCCTGCTGGGTAAGCCCCAAGGCCGCCCTGGCCGCTTTCATTTTTAAATTTTTTCCCATGGGCTCACCTCTCCAGAATATTGTATGCTTTAACAGTCTAAAAGTCAAGTATATTTTACTTACAAGGTACAAAAAAGAGCGAACCCAAAGATCCGCTCTTTCTTTATGACTGTCAGGATTTTTTGCGGGAGGTGATCTTGGTCAGCACATATACCAGCAGGGCAATGACGACAATCACCACAAAGATGCCCAGCATCCCCTTGCCCATGATGCCAAGGGCCTCCATGACTACGTCCATGTTGATATTCATATGATTTCCTCCAAACCATTCACGTCAGGGTGTCGCTTGCGAGCTTTTCCGAAAAACCGGGTTTCTCTGCCAGAGAACCACAGCGTTTTTCTGAAGGAACAGACCGGCGCTTCACGCCAACTTCCTTCAGTCGCCGGAGAGAAGGCCGCCGCCCTTGGCGAAAAAGGCAACCATGTTGTGTTGGAAGCCTTCTCTGGGTGAACACCGCCAGATGTTCACCTTACATAAAGAATCCCAGGATGATGCCGCCAGCCACAGCGGAGGCGATCTGGCCGGAGACGTTGGCGCCCACGGCATGCATCAGCAGGTGGTTCTGGTTGTTGGCGGCAATGCCCATCTTCTCTACAATGCGGGCGGACATGGGGAACGCGGAAATGCCAGCGGCGCCCACCATGGGGTTGATCTTGGTCTTGCTGAAGATGTTGAGGATCTTGGCAAAGATCACACCGGCCACGGTATCAAAGATGAAGGCCACCAGGCCCAGGGCCATAATCATGATGGTCTGCACGGTGACAAACTGATCGGCGCGCATGGAGAAGGCAATGGTGATGCCCAGCAGCAGGGTAATCAGGTTGGCCAGGTCGTTCTGAGCGGTCTCAGACAGACGGTTGAGCACGCCGCACTCCCGGATCAGGTTGCCAAACATCAGGAAGCCCACCAGAGAGACAGAAGCGGGGGCTACCAGGCCGGCCACGAAGGTGACCATGATGGGGAACAGAATGCGGGTGGTCTTGGTGACCTGGTTGGGACGGTACTCCATCTTGATAGCCCGCTCCTTCTTGGTGGTCACCAGCTTGATGGCCGCGGGCTGAATGATCGGCACCAGAGCCATGTAGGAGTAAGCAGCCACCGCGATGGGGCCAATAAAGTTGGAGCCAAGCACCTGGGACACCAAAATAGAGGTGGGGCCGTCCGCGGCGCCGATAATGCCAATGGAGGCGGCGTCCTTAATCTCAAAGCCCAGCAGAGCGGCCAGCACGATGGTCATAAAAATGCCAAACTGAGCCGCCGCGCCGAAGAGGAACATCTTCGGGTTGGAGAGCAGGGGACCAAAGTCGATCATGGCGCCAATGCCGATGAACAGCAGCAGCGGGAACGCCTCGGAGGTCTCGATGCCCACCTCGAACAGCCACTGAATAATGCCGTGGGTCTCGCCGGCGCCCTCCATCATCTGGTTGAGCACGCCAGAGCTGGGCAGGTTCACCAGGATAGCGCCAAAACCCATGGGCAGCAGCAGCGTGGGTTCATACTCTTTCTTGATGGCCAGCCAGATGAGCACCGCGCCCACCACATACATGACCGCCTGCTGCCAGGTGATGGATAGCAGGCCTTCCCACAAGAATTCCATTGTTTCCTTCATCCTTCCTTTTTTTAAACAATTCTCTCCCGAAACGGGGGAGGATATAAAAAGAGACCCATGCTAAAAAGCACAGGTCTTGCCATTTCAAGCTAAACCAGGGCGCGGGAACGCCCAAGATGTTGACTTAGCTGCATGAAAGCTTCACGCCGGCTACTCCCCCAGTTCGCTTGATAGTGTACCATGTTTGCAAGGAGCTTGTCAAGAGCGGAACACCCTCTCTTTGTTACCGGATGTTTAGGGAAATTTCCGCAAATGTTCAACAAATCTTCACATTTCCCGGGTATCTTATAGGTGTGGTCGAGAAAAGGCCACAGGACAAAATCTTTTTCATTACATCCTCATTTTATCTCCTTACTTCCTCTTAAGGGGTCGTTTCCTCCCAAAACGGCCCCTTACCCTTTTTACCGCAAAACGGAGGGGCTGCCGCAGCGTTCGGCAACCCCTTTTCATTTTTAATCCTCTCAACTATCCGCGGCTGCTTTCCCGCCCAGCCGCCTGAGAGGGC